>JAADDV010000181.1 GCA_013153795.1 Aquificota bacterium
AAAGTTGGTTATTATTTGTATTTTTTCATCAGACTTTGAAATTCTTTCTAGGTAGTCTTTTAAAATTTCTCCTATCCATAAGGTGTCTGTTTTTGTATAAATTTTGTATGTATTTATGTTTTTTTCTGTTAAAATGTTAGCAAATGAAAAATTTAAAAGAATAAGTAAAGATAAAAAGATTTGATATATCATCACTCTCCCCCTCTGTGATTAATATCATTTCATAGGGTGTTATATATATTTAATATGATTTACTATAAAAATACAATTGGAGGTAAGAAAAATGCCAAAAATCAATGAATACGTTGACATTTCCACTTTAGACAAAGAAGCAAAAAAGGATTTTATTGACAGACATTCTCCTTTTGTTCATGTAGAAGGAACAGCAGTAAAAGGACAAAAACTTAGAGTAAAAGTTAAAGTAGGGCAGGAATACTGCCATCCTGATGATTTTGACCATTATATTGCATGGGTTCAACTTTGGGATGGAGATACATTTTTAGGTCAAGCTAATTTTGTTCCTGGTGTTCAAGGAAACCAGTGTTCGCAAGCTGAAGTTGATTTTTATATAGTTCCAACTAAAGACAAATTAAAACTTCAAGCAATGAGCTACTGCACAAAACACGGTCTTTGGCAAGGTCCTGTTGTAGAAGTTGAAGTTCAGGAAGCTGAAGCAACAGCAGGAGTATAATAAACATTGTTTAAAAGGAGCCTTAAAGGCTCCTTTTAAACATCTAAATTTTTCACTTCTTTTGCGTATTTCATAATAAACTCTTTTCTAGGTTCTACCTTTTCTCCCATAAGGATAGAAAACACTTCATCTGCAAGGGCTGCATCTTCTAGAGTTACCTGCATAAGTCTTCTTGTTTTAGGATTCATTGTTGTTTCCCATAGTTGTTCTGGGTT
Organism: Aquificota bacterium; assembly: GCA_013153795.1. Taxonomy (GTDB): domain Bacteria; phylum Aquificota; class Aquificia; order Aquificales; family Hydrogenothermaceae; genus JAADDV01. The sequence continues at coordinate 907 of JAADDV010000181.1, forward strand.
CATCTCTCCAAGACCTTTGTATCTCTGGATTTCAGCTCCATACATTCCAGCATCCCAGATAACATCATAAAGCTGGTCAAAATTTTGTATTTCTGCTTCTCTTGTTTTGTATCTTACCTTTACTGGTAACTCTCCTAGAATCTGAGAAAGTTCTTCTTCAAGTTCTGAAAGTCTTTTATATGCATATGATGTAAGGAAATCATCATCTATTTTGTTTGAAACTTTTCTAAATCTTTCTTTCCTATCACAGAAAATTTCTATATCCCCTTCAAAAGGATTTCTTTCATAATAACAGTCGTAGTCTGGAAGAAGTTCCTGTAGTTTTTCTACTATCTGTTTTACTTTTTCCTCATTTGTTAGGTCATCTTCATTTACTTTTAGTTTTAATAAAGCATCTATCACTTTTTTATCTCTTTTCTTTTCAATAGATTTTTTCAAGTCTGCATATTCTTTAGCTTTTTTTGCAAGGTCTTTTATCTGGATTTTAGATAGATTTTTTCCTTCAAACTGGATTTCATCAGAAGCAAAATCTATAACAATCTTTGCCAGCTCCTCATCATCTTTTACATATATCTCTGAACGGCCTTTCTTTAGTTTGTATAAAGGTGGTTGAGCTATGTATAAAAAGCCGTTTTCTATAATCTGTGGGAAAAATCTGTAGAAAAGGGTTAATAGAAGGGTTGTTATATGGGCTCCATCAACATCAGCGTCTGCCATAAGGATAATTTTGTGGTATCTAAGTTTACTTATATCAAAACCTTCCTCATTTTCTTCTGCTGTAGGTAGTCCTATTCCTGTTCCTATAGCATTTATGATAGACCTTATTTCATCATTTGATAGTATCTTGTCTATCCTTGCTTTTTCTACATTGAGGATTTTTCCTTTTAGAGGAAGGATTGCCTGGGTTCTTCTGTCTCTTCCTTGTTTTGCAGAACCTCCTGCAGACTCTCCTTCAACAATAAATAGTTCACAAATAGAAGGGTCCGTTTCTGAGCAGTCTGCCAGCTTTCCTGGAAGAGATGTATCTTCTAAAAAGGATTTTCTTCTTGATATTTCTTTTGCTTTTCTTGCTGCTTCCCTTGCTATAGCTGCTTCGATAGCTTTTTCTGCTATTTTTACTGCTATATCTTTGTTTTTCTCAAAATACTCTAAAAGGGCATCTGCAACGATAGTCTCGACAATTTTTCTAACTTCCTGGTTCCCAAGTTTAGATTTTGTCTGACCTTCAAACTGAGGTTCTGGAACTTTTACAGAAATAACAGCTGTTAGTCCTTCCCTTAGATCTTCCCCTTTTACTCCTCCTTTTAGCTCCTTAGGAAGTCTCATTGAGGAAAGAGTTTTATTCATTGCTTTTGTTAATGCTGCTCTAAAACCTGCTACGTGGGTTCCCCCTTCAACTGTTTTTATGTTGTTCACAAAGCTTTCTATAACTTCGTTGTAGCTTTTTGTGTACTGGAAGGCAACTTCTACAATAACTCTATCTTTTTCTCCTTTTACGTATATAACCTCATCAAAAAGAGGGTCTTTTGCCTGATTTAGGACCCTAACGAAATCCTTTATTCCCTCATGGTATAAAAACTCTTCTTCTATGTCTGTTCTTTCATCTGCTGTGAAAAAGCGAACTCCTGAGTTTAAAAATGCAAGCTCTCTACATCTTTTTGCTATTGTGTCATATTTGAATTTGGTAGTTTCAAATATCTCATCATCAGGCATAAATGTTACTTTTGTTCCTGTTTTGTGGGTTTCTCCTATAACCTTTAGAGGTGTAACTGGTTTTCCTCTCTGGTATTCCTGTCTGTAAACTTTTCCATCTCTGTAAACTTCAACAACAAGCCATTTAGACAACGCATTAACTACAGATGCTCCAACTCCGTGTAATCCTCCAGAATACTGGTAGGCTTTCTTTGAAAACTTACCTCCTGCTCCTAAAACGGTGAAAACCATCTCAACAGCAGGTTTTCCTGTTTTTGGATGTATATCAACAGGGATTCCTCTACCATCATCTTCTACTGTTGCTGAACCATCTTCATGAATAATAACAAAAATATTTTTCGCATAACCTGCCATTGCTTCATCAACGGCGTTATCAACAAGCTCCCAGATAAGATGGTGTAATCCCCTCTCTCCAATATCTCCTATATACATGGCAGGTCTTGCCCTAACGTGGTCAAGACCTTCTACAACATCTATTGCTTCTGCGCCATAGTCCTCAACAACTAAATCCTTTTTTTCTTCCAACTGTGTATCACCTCTTACATTGTTTTTATGCATAGATAGAAACTTTTGTTCCCTCTATAATGTTTTGGACAGCTTTTGCTGTCTGGTTTGATGTCTGGGATATAACATCATTTTGCAGATTTCTTTGCATAAGCATTTCCATAAGCTGCTTTTGTAACTCTAAGGCATCTTTATACGTTGATAAAGCTGTTTGAAGTTTTACATCTGTCATGATTCACTCTCCTTATTATGTTATTTCCATTGGCATAACAATGGCTTTATATCTATCATTTTCGTCAGACGGAACAAAAAGTGTCTGGGCATTTGGATTTGTAAATTTTATAATCACTTCTTCTGAATCTATAACATCAACTGCTTCAATTATGTATTTTGCATTGAAACCTATAGTAAATTCTTCATCACTGTATTCTATTGAAAGTTCATCTATTGCTTCTCCATACTCAGGAGAAGCACTTTTCAGTTCTAAAACTTCTGGCTTTAATGTGAGCTTTAGAGGTTTTGTATCTCCTTCAATAACTGCTGAAACTCTTTTTACAGCATCTAAAAACTCTTTTTTGTTTACTTTTATTTCCCTTGAAAACTCTTTAGGTATTACCTGTGTATAATCAGGGAAAGCTCCTTCTAAAAGTCTGCTCATTAAAATCCACTCTTTTGTTCTGAAGAAAACATACTGGTCTGTAGCTGCAACTTCAACGTCCTCTAAACCTGTTAAAAGTCTTTTTAGCTCATTTAAAGCTTTTTGGGGAACTATTATGTTAATGTCCCCTGTTCCTGTTCTGTCTATTGTGTAAAGGGCAAGTCTATGTCCATCTGTTGCAACAACATCAATTGTTCCATCTAAAGACTTAAATAAAACCCCTTGAAGGGCAAACCTGCTTTCCTCTTTAGATGTAGCATACAGAGTTTTTAATATAGCCTTTTGAAGATTTTCCCCTGATATAACAAACGCATTTTCTTCTGGAAATGGATATAGGTTTGGAAAATCCTCTGCAGGGGAAACAGGTAGGTTGTATCTGCTTTTTCCTGATTTTATTTTAAGTTTGTTATCCTCAAGTTTTATATAAACTTCGCTACTTGGAAGAAGTCTTGATATGTCTGTAAGTTTTTTAGCATTTACACATGCAACCCCTTCCTGCTCAACCTTTGCAAAAACTGAAACAGATACATGAACTTCAAGGTCTGTCCCCTGAACAGTAAGTTTATCCTCTTTTGCTTCTAACAGGAAATTTGATAGGATAGGAAGGGCAGACTTTTTTTCTGTAGCAGAAATAGCTTTTTTTAAAACATTTTGTAAATCACTCTTATCTATTATTAATTCCAATTAACCGGCCTCCACATGAAAGAGAAAATACTTCAGATACTGTTATTTTATCATGTTTACAAAATAATTAAAATATGATAAATTCAAGCTTTTTCAATATTTTTTATAAAAATTTTGAAAATTTTTGCTTTTATTTAAAAAATTTTTCAATTTTTGTAAAAATTTTTTAAAAATTTGAATAAATTAATAGCAGTGTATATATTGTATAATTATTTTAAAATCTCCTAAGTCAAGAGGTTTTACAATTGTCTAAAGAAGACAGAAATCTTACTCCTATGCTTGCTCAATATCACAAAATAAAAGATGAGTATCCTGATGCTCTTGTTCTTTATAGACTTGGAGATTTTTATGAGATGTTCTATGAAGATGCATTTATTGGAGCAAGAGAACTTAATATAGTTCTTACCAAAAAAAGAGTTGGAAAAAATAAATCTATTCCAATGTGTGGAATACCCTTTCATTCTGTAGATAGCTATATATCAAGGCTTGTTTCAAAAGGTCATAAGGTTGCCATCTGTGAACAACTGGAAGATGCTTCTCAAGCAAAGGGTATCGTAAAAAGAGGCGTTATAAGAGTAATAACCCCAGGAACTTTTTTTGAAAATGAAAAAATGAAATCAGCCCTTGCAGGGATTTATCCAGTAGGGAAAAAATATGCAGTATCTTATCTTGATTTATCAACAGGAGAGTTTTTTGGGACAATCTTTGACAAAGATGACCTTTTATCTTTTTTAGGAAAATTTCAGCCGAAAGAAATACTTGTACCAGAAGGCACAGATATTCCTGATATTCAGGAATACTTTAGAAATATATTTATCTCAAAACTTCCTGAAGAGTATTTTAATCAAGACACAATAAAAGAGCTTTTAGACTTTTTCCATACATCTCATTTTTCTTCCTTTGGTTTTGAAGAATTTGAAAAACCTGTTTTATATCCCTTGGCAGCAGTTTTAAAATATGCAAAAACTACACAAAAAAGCTTTTTACCTTTTATAAACACTCCAAAACCATACAGAGAAGACATATATGTAAGACTTGATTATTCATCTCAAAAACATCTTGAAATAATAAATCCCAATGAAGGAAACATACCTTTAATAAGGGTAATAGACAGAACCCTTACAGGAATGGGAAAAAGAAAACTTAAATTTTTCCTTCTTCATCCACTAAAAAATAAGAACGAGATTATAAAAAGACAAAAAGCTGTTGAAGAGTTAGTAAAAAACAATTCTTTAAGGGAAAAAATAAGAGAAATACTAAACAATATTTTTGATGTAGAAAGACTTATATCTAAAATTTCTTCAAACACCCTCACACCTAGAGATATGGTAGCTTTAAGAGAATCCCTGAAAAAAATTCAGGAGCTTAGGGATATACAAAAAGAAGTAAACTCAGAGTTTTTAAAAGAGATATTCTCGAAAATAGAGGATTTTAGCTGGCTGGTAGATAAACTAGACAGACATCTGGAAGATAATCCGCCTCTTCATTTGAAAGAAGGAGGACTTATAAAAAAAGGAGTAAATAAAGACCTTGACGAGCTTAAAGAAATAAAAGAAAAAGGGAACCAATGGATAAAAGAGTATCAAGAGAAACAGAGAATAGAAACAGGTATCCAGAGTCTAAAAGTAGGCTTTAATAAAGTAATGGGATATTACATAGAAATTACAAAGCCAAATCTAAAGTTTGTCCCAGAGCATTATAGAAGAAGACAAACCCTCTCAAATGCAGAAAGATTTATAACAGACGAACTTCAAAGATTTGAGGAAAAAATTCTTTCAGCAGATGAAAAAATAAAAGCTCTAGAATATGAAATATTTATGAAAATAAGGGAGGAAGTTTCCCTTTTATCTGGAAGAATTGGTAAAACTGCCCAGCAAGTTGGTGTCCTTGACGCAATTCAGTCTTTAGCCCAGATAGCAGTGGAGAAAAACTGGACAAAACCTCAGATAACAGATGATTTTGATATATCCCTAAAAGAAGCTATCCATCCTGTTATAAAAGAGTTTAACGATGATTTTGTCCCAAATGACCTTTTTATGAATAAAGAAAGTTTCTTTCATATAATCACAGGTCCAAATATGGCAGGAAAAAGCACATTTATAAGACAGTCTGCAATTATTGTTTTACTTGCTCATACAGGCTCTTTTATCCCTGCCAAAGAAGGAAAAATAGGGGTTATTGATGCCATCTTTACAAGAATAGGTTCAGGAGATGCCCTTGCAAAAGGACTATCAACATTTATGGTAGAAATGCTTGAAATGGCAAACATAGTAAACAATGCAACAGAAAAAAGTTTTATAGTCCTTGATGAGGTTGGAAGAGGAACAAGCACATATGATGGACTTTCTATAGCATGGGCAATCTCTGAGTATTTATCCCAAGATATAGGGGCAAAAACACTGTTTGCAACTCACTATCATGAGCTAACAGGCTTAGAAAAAGAGATAAAAGGGGTCAAAAACTTTCATATGCATGTTAGTGAAGAAGGAGAAAATATAAAATTTACATACAAAGTTTTAGAAGGATTTACAAATAAAAGTTATGGTATTCATGTGGCAAAACTTGCAGGAATAAAAGAAAAAATAATAAAAAGGGCATATGAGATACTTCACTACTTTGAAAAAGGAAAAGAAAAAATAGAAGAAAACTTTATTATCAAACAAAAAACTGCTGAGTATAAAGTAGAAAAGATAGAGGAAGAAAATAAGCAAAACTT
>JAADDV010000183.1 GCA_013153795.1 Aquificota bacterium
TAAGGACAGGCTCTTGTGCAGGTATCTCCCATAATCATAAAAGTTGCTGTTTTTCTTCCAAAACACTCTCCTATATTAGGACATGATGCTTCTTCACAAACAGTATGGAGATTAAGCATCCTGAGCATAGCCTTCATTTTTGTAACTTCTGGAGTAAGGGGAGATTTGACCTTTGGTTTCATTTTTTTCCTCTGTATGTGATTTTTTAACATAATATAATATTTAAAACATTTAGGCAGGAATTAATTTATGAAACTTGAATTCAAAAATTCAAAACCTTTTACAGTTGGAGCTGAGCTAGAAGTTCAGCTTGTAGATAGAAACACTTATGCTTTATCAAACAGTTCAAAAATTATCTTTGAAAATCTTCCGGAGAAATTCAAAAACATTGTTCAACCAGAAGTTTTAACCTCTATGGTTGAGATTGTATCTCCTGTATGTGAAAAACCTGAAGAGGTTGTAAGCCATATAAAAGAAGCCCTGCATGAAATTGATAAAATAGGAGAAGCTTTTGGATTTAGAGTTTCTGCTTTAGGAACTCATGCATTTGCAAAAAAAGAGGAAACCCAGATAACAGCAAAAGAAAGATACCTAGAGCTTTTAAAAGAGCTTCAGATTGTTTTAAGACAGTTTTTAATATATGGTTTTCATATCCATGTAGGATTTCCAGATAAAGAAAGTGCAGTAAAAGGATACAATCTTATAATAAACTATCTTCCTGTTTTCTTAGGAATATCAACAAGTTCCCCGTTTTTCTATGGAGAATTTACTGGTCTAAATTCTTATAGAACAAAGATATTTGAACAACTTCCAAGAGCAGGAATACCAGAGTATTTTTCAAATTTTGAAGATTTTGAGAATCTATATACACAGCTTTATGAAGGAGGTTTTGTTCAGTCTATAAAAGATATATGGTGGGATGTTCGTATCCATTCAGATTTAGGGACAGTAGAACTAAGAGTGTGCGATTCAAATCCAGATTTTGAAAGACTTGAGCTTCTCATAGCCTTTATGCAAGCTTTATCTTTATATGCTCAAGATACTGAGATAAACAGATTTTATTATCAAACCTTAAAACAAAACAAATGGAATGCTACTAGATATTCTTTAAAAGGAAAATTTATAGATATTGATGGATATAAAACAATAGCCCAGAAAGGTCTTGAGAAAATAGAGGTTATGAAGAAGAAGGGAATATTCAAAGAGCTAGGAACAGAATATAAGATTGATGTTCTTAAAGATATTTTCAGAAAAAACACTGTTTCAGAAAATATGATACTTGTTTATAAAAAAACAAATGATATAAAGCTTATGGAAGAATTTGGCTTTATAAGATAATGGTAGAAGAAGTTTTTAGTATAGAACTAGGAGCTTCTGAAAAACTTACCCTTAAAAGAAACAGATATAAGGGAACATCAGAAAAGAGAATATCTATCGTTTCTGGTATTCATGGAGATGAACTTGAAGGACAGATGGTATGTTTCCTACTAAATGACTTTCTTCAAAAAAATCAGGAAAAAATCACAGGAATAATAGATATATATCCTTCTGTAAATCCCCTTGGTTTAGACTCAATAAGCAGAAATATCCCTTTTTATGATACAGACCTTAACAGAGTTTTTCCTGGCTTTCAAAAAAGAAGTTTACCAGAAAGATTGGCAAATGCATTAGTTGAATCTGTAAAAGGTTCAGAAATTGTTATAGATATCCATTCCAGCAATATATTTTTAAAAGAACTTCCTCAAATCAGGATAAACTCTATATACGCTAAAAAACTTGTCCCCCTCGCTCAATATCTGAATGTGAATTTTATATGGGTTCATCAACCAGTAGATTCTTTATCTTCAACATTTACCTGCACAATGAATAAACTAGGCTCAAAAGCACTTCTTATAGAAATGGGAATAGGACTTAGAATAAACAAAGATTACTGCTACCAGATATTCTATGGAATAATTAATCTTCTTATTAAAGAGGGTTTCTTAGACTATAAACTTGATATTTCTATAAAAAAACCTCTTTTATCTCCAGGAGGAAAAATCCATTTTATAAACGCAAATCAATCAGGAATATTTATTTCTGAAACTGAGCATGGCAGCTATGTAAAAAAAGGGCAAATATTAGGAAAAATTGTTTCTTCTTTAACAGGCAAAATTCTTGAAACAGTTTTATCTCCTGTAGATGGACTTCTTTTTACATTAAGAGAATATCCAGTAGTTTACGAAGGGTCTTTAATAGGAAGAATTTTTTCTGAATAGTTATTTATCTAATCTTAACAATTTATTTATAAAATCAAATTAATTTCAATTAATTAGTTATGATTCATTTCATAAAAAGTGTAGGTAACATATTGATAACATTTTAATATTAGAATGTTCTTTAATAAGGAAAATTTCATAAACTTTTATAAAGAGGTGAGTTTAGAATGGTAATAGCACTTCTTAAAGGAAATAAACCTGTTTCTTACATTTCGGAAACAGCAATTTGTGATATTTGTGGCTCAAAAGGAAAACTGGTAGATGGAGAAAAATTAAAAAAAGATTTAAAATTTGAAATCGAAAATCCAGTAGGATTTTATGAATGCTCTAATCCAAAATGTGATGTAGCTTATTTTAATAAGGAATTAAAAATTTATTTCTTAAAACAGGATATTAGCTCTAAATAATATCAAATTTTACATAAATATCTTTTTAAGTATCGGTTTTACAGACTTCTCATACTAATTTGTTAAAAGTCATAGAAAAAAAAATCTCTTTGATTTATCTTTATTATGCAACAGGTTAGATTAGTTAAAATGAATGGAGGTTAATAATTTGGAAATAAAACTAATAGCTCCTTCCATTCTAGCTGCTGACTTTTCTAGACTTGGAGAAGAAATAAAAAAAGTTGAAGAAGCAGGAGCAGATATTATACATATAGATATAATGGATGGAAGATACGTTCCAAACATCACCCTTGGAATGCCTGTAATCAAATCCATAAGAAAAGTTACTGACCTTCCATTTGATGCTCATCTTATGATTATGGAACCAGAAAAATATGTCCCTGAATTTATAGATGCAGGATGTAATATGATTTCATTCCATATGGATGCATGTATTCATAGCCATAGGCTTGTGGAGTATATAAAGTCTAGAGGGGTTAAAGCAGGAATTGCCGTCAATCCAGCAGAACCTATTCATATGCTTGAAGAAATTATTCATTTTATAGATTATGTCCTTATAATGTCTGTAAATCCTGGATTTGGCGGTCAAAAATTCATTCCAGAAACACTAAACAAAGTAAGAAAACTAAAAAGATTAATGGAAGAAACAGAAAGAACAGATGTTCTTATAGAAATAGATGGAGGAATAAACGAACATACTATTGTAGAGGCAGCAAATGCAGGAGTGAATATATTTGTAGCAGGTAGCTCCATCTTCAAATCAGAAAACCCTCAAGAAACTATAAGAAGATTTAAAGAAAAAGTTAATGGATTTACTGTAGGAGTATAAGATGACATATGAGATAAGAACATGGCCTGACAAAATCCTAAAACAAAAAATGAAAGAAGTAGACTTTTTTGATGAAAAGTTGAAAGAGTATATAGATATTATGTTTAAAAGAATGTACGAGGAAGAAGGAGTAGGTCTTGCTGCAAACCAGATAGGCATTCCATACCAGATACTGGTTTTAGACACAGGAGTAAAAAAATATGAAGCCCAAGAGGAGATGGAAGAAGAGCCAATAAAAATGGCTTTAATAAACCCTAAAATAGTAAAAAAAGAAGGGCAAATAGAGTCTACAGAAGGATGCCTTAGTTTTCCAGGGGTTCAGATAACCATACCAAGGGCAGAGAAAGTTGTTGTTGAAGCAAAAGATACTGAAGGAAAAGACATAACCCTTGATGCAGAAGGTTTTCTAGCTATTGTTTTACAGCACGAAATAGACCATCTAAATGGGATACCTTTTATAAACTATCTACCACCAGTGAAAAAAAGAATGGTTTTAGAAAAATACATGAAATCAAGAAAAAAGGAGCTTGCAAAAGCTAAGTAGCTGACTCTTTTGCAAGCTTTTCTTCTTTTTCTTTCATCTGGTAAAACTCTTGTAAAGCTTTTTTCAGTTCATCAATTCCTTCTTTAGTTGCAAGGGAAATAGGTATAAACCTGTAGCCTTTTTCTTCAAAAGCTTTTTTAAGTCTGTTTATCTCTTCCTTATCTGAAAGGATATCTATTTTGTTTCCTACAACAATCTGAGGTTTTTTAGTAAGCTCAGGACTGTAAGCTTCCATTTCTCTATTTATTATTTCAAAGGCTTCTAAAGGGTCTCTTTCCCTAAAATCTGAAATATCTATAACATGAACTAAGAACTTGGTTCTTTCTATATGTCTTAAAAATTCATGTCCTAGTCCTGCACCTTTGGAAGCACCTTCAATAAGCCCTGGAATATCCGCAAGAACAAGAGATTTTCCAATATCAAGGTCAACAACCCCTAAAACAGGAGCAAGGGTTGTAAAAGGATAATCTGCAATTTTAGGTTTTGCGTTTGACAAAACAGATATAAGGGTAGACTTTCCAGCATTTGGAAAACCAATAATACCAACATCAGCAAGAAGTTTTAACTCAAGCTCTATCCATCTTTCTTCTCCTTTTTCCCCTTCCTCTGCATAATCTGGAGCTTGATTAGTTGACGTTTTAAAAGCAGCGTTTCCTTTACCACCTTTTCCACCTTTTGCAACAACAACTTCATGACCTTCTTTTGTTAAATCTGCTAAAACTTCACCTGTTTCAGCATCCCTTACAACAGTTCCAACAGGTACCCTTAAAATAAGGTCTTCTCCGGCTTTCCCATGTTTATTGCTACCTGAACCGTGCTGTCCTCTTTTTGCTTTAAAATGTTTTGTGTATTTAAAATCCATAAGAGTTTGAAGTCTGCTATCAGCCTTTAAAATCACATCACCACCTTTTCCACCATTTCCACCTGCTGGACCACCTAAAGGAACAAACTTTTCTCTACGCCAGGCAACACAACCATTTCCACCGTCACCAGCTTTAACATGTATTTTTGCTTTATCTATAAACTTCATTGTTATCCCTCTTTTTTATTTTTAGCTTAAATAATTTATATCTTAGTCAGTTATTATCAAATCTTTTAGAAAGAACGAGCATAGGGTCAGCTTTTATATCATTAATATACACACCAAAATGAAGATGAGGAGCTGTAGAACGGCCAGTAGAACCAACCCTTCCTATAATATCCCCAGCTTTCACAAAATCCCCTTCTTTTACATCAATCCTAGACATATGAGCATACAGTGTATAAAGACCAAGACCGTGGTTTATAACAACAGTTTTTCCTGTGAAAAACATATCTCTTGCCACAACAACCTTTCCAGATAAAGAAGCGAAAATAGGGTCTCCTGTTTTCCCTTTAAAATCTGTCCCCCAGTGGTAAGAACGTTTTTTCCCATTTATTATCCTTTTAGCCCCAAAAGGGGTTGTCACAATCAGCTTTTTTAAAGGCTTGTGCATCTTTTTTTCTATAAAAAGTTTTTCTGTATAAACCTTAAAGGTTTTCCTTAAAAGGTTATTTTCTTCTTTTATCCTTTTTAAAACTTCCTTTGTTATTTTTCTTTTTTTAACCCAGATTTTTGAAACTCTATATTTTTTATGTTTTACCTTAAGCCTTTTAGAAAAAACAACTTTGCCATTTTTCTTAAGATAAAAAGATATGTATTTTCCTTTTACAAGAAGGGGCACAGAGAAAAAGGCAGTATCTTCTTTAACAGGAAAGGCCCATCTACCATATTTATTTTTTAAAACAATTTCATATCTTGCATTTTTTTCAAACCCTTTAATCCTTGCAATACCAAAATCCCCTGTATAAAAAGAACTCTGGTTTAAGAAAACAGTCTCACCATAGGAAAAACTGATAAAAAGAAGAAAGAAAAAGATAATTTTTTTCATTTTACAAACCTTCTTAAAGTTTTTTCTTTAAAACATTTATGAAAAACATAAGAGAAGGCTCTCTTAGCACATAATTAGCACTAAAATAAATAACAATAGCCAGAGGAATACCAAAAACTATAATAAAAATTTCGGAAGAGATATAAACCTTCATAAGAATAATAAAACTGCCCATCAAAATAGAAGAAGTAAGAATCTTTAAAAGGGAAATAAAAATCTCTTTTTTATGTATATCAAAAGGATAAACAGCATAAAGATAAAAAGCATTAGCCCAGCCACCTAAAGAAGAAGCAAGGGCAAGCCCAAAAACCCCCCACCTTAAAACAAATCCAAACACAATAGCTGAAATAATCCCTACAATAAGACCAAAAATTGTTGAGTAAAGAGGAGTTTTAGTATCCCCTGTTGCAAAAAAAGCACTTTTAAAAGGTCTTGTTAAGGCATATCCTGTCAGTCCAAGAGAGTATCCTGCAAGGGCGTAGTATGTAAAAAGAGCATCTTCCTTTGTAAAAGCACCTCTTAAAAGAAGAACATCAATAATCTCAATACCAAGAACCAGCATTCCTACCATAGCAGGAACGGAGATAAAAAATGAAAGTTTTATTCCCATATTAACATCATGATTAAAGCTTTTTATGTCTTTTTCTGCAAAATGTTTGGAAAGAGAAACAAGAAGAGCATTTCCAAGACCAATAGCAAAAAGACCCATAGGAAGAAGAAAAATCCTGTTTCCATAGTAAAGATAAGAAATAGCCCCACCAACTAAAAAAGAAGCAATTACTGTATCAATAACAAAGGCAAACTGGCTTACACCAAAAGAAGCAAAAGCAGGAATCAGCCTTTTTAGTGTTTCCTTTATCTTAGGATGTAGAGAAAAAGAAGGTTTTATCAAAAGATTTTCTTTTTTTAGTAGAGGAAGCTGGATAAGGACTTGCAAAATACCACCTGCTAAAGCACCATAAGCAAGAGCATATATACCATATTTATCAGATAAAAAAAGAGCTGAAAAAATAAAAGATATATTCAAAAGAGCAGGAGTAACAGCTGGAAGAAAAAATCTATCTTTTGTATTTAAAAGAGCCATAAAAAAAGAAACCCAACCAATAAGAATAAGGTATGGAAATACAATTCTTACTAGTTTTACTGTTTCTTCAAAATTTCCTTTCTCTATAAAACCTTCTTTTTCTCTACATCCTAAGA
>JAADDV010000037.1 GCA_013153795.1 Aquificota bacterium
AGGTCTTAATCCCGTATCTCTTAAAATTTTTTCTAAGAAAAAATAGGGACTCATTCCATCTATTTCATAAACTTTATTTAAATCAGCCCTTGTTATTTTATAAGAAGGACCAACAGGGATAAACCCTAAAGAAACAGTAAAGAAAGATAAAACATTAAAAAATTGAATTAAAACAAAACCATTTTTTATAGAAAATCCATTACAGATAATCTTTGTTGTAAAATTTCTACTTTTAGAAGAGGCTATTCCACCTACAAATATATTTTTTTCTTTTTTTATTTTCATTTTATCAAGAATTTCATTTAAAACTTCATTAGAAGCAGTAGAAAATATAATATTTGTTTTACTTCCTGAAAGTTTTTCCTCTAAAAAAGATACTGTATTAGCCTTATTAGTGCTTATTTCTTCTTTAAAAGATAATTTTACAAAACCATTTTTTTCAAAAATAAAAAAAGAAAGCTGTATATAGTTTTCTTTAAAAGAAGAATCATTGATAACAGCTTTTGTTGAAACTGCTACAAAATCAAAGGAAATTCTTTTTTTTATTTCTTTTGAAAAAGAGCTATTTAAAACAGACAAAGGAGCAAAAATCAACAAAAAAACTTTTTCTTCTTTAGCAAAATTTTTTTCTGTAAGTAATCTAAAAACTTCATCTTTATTTTTAACAGTATGAGTTATAACTTTCATAAAATTTCCTTGTAGAAAATAGGGATATAATTTTTATTTAGTATCGGTTTATAATCTTTCATCTTAACCAAGCTTTTCTAAAATAAAAGGTATAGGGTCAGGTAATTTTTCTAAGGAAATTTCTATATTCTTTTTTGTCCGTGGATGCTCAAAAGCTATTTTGTAAGCAACTAAAGCATGAAAAGGAAGATTTTCTACTAATTGCTTAGCTATATCTGTTTTTAAAGAGTTTTTTTTAAAACCATAAATTTTATCATTTAAAAGAGGATGACCTATTGAAGAAAAATGAACTCTTATTTGATGAGTCCTTCCTGTATGAAGTTTTATATCAACCAAAGTTATATTATGATTCTCCCATCTCTTCTCAACCCAGTATTCTGTAAGAGCGTCTCTTAAGGAAGTAGATTCTGTTCCCATTTTTTGTCTATTATATATAGACCTTCCAATAGGTAAATCTATAAAATCGTGGTCTTTTTTTACAACTCCTGAAACTAAAGCTTTATATTTTTTATCTACTGTTCTTTCTTGAAACTGTTTCTGTAATTCTTTGTGGGCAAATTCAGATTTAGCTACGACCAAAAGTCCTGCCGTATCTTTATCTAGTCTATGAACAATACCTGCTCTTTCTTTTCCGCCATATTTTGAAAGATTTTTAAAATGATATAGTAAAGCATTTACTAATGTTCCTGAGCTGTGTCCTGGAGATGGATGGACAACCATACCTGGAGGTTTATAAACAACTGCTAAATCCTCATCTTCATAATAAATATTTAAAGGTATATTCTCAGGTTTTATATCTAACTGAGGAGGAGGGGGAATTTCAAGAACAACTTCCATTCCTTTATTAACTTTTGTAGAAGGTTTTTTTATTTTTTTATTATCAATTTGAACAAAACCACTTTTTATAAGCTTTTGATAATAAGAGCGTGAAAACTCTGGATAAGCTTTAGCTAAAAACTGGTCTAACCTTATATTTGATAAATCTTCATCTACCTTAAAAGAAAGGGTTTCTTTTTCCATATGTTTTTTAATAAAAATTTCTTAAAATCTCTTTAAATCTTGATATGATATTACTCATGGAGTAAAAAGGTTGTGAAATATAAATTAGGCAGTAGAATATAGCCTTAGGAGGTTTTTTATTATGTTTGAATATACAGAAAAAGTGATGGATCATTTTATGAATCCAAGAAACTTAGGAGAAATACCTAATCCAGATGGCTATGGGCAATGCGGAAATCCTTCTTGTGGAGACGCAATGCTCTTTACTATAAAAGTAAATAAAGAAAATGATGTTATAGAAGATGTTAAATTTAAAACTTTTGGTTGTGGGTCAGCAATAGCAGTTTCTTCTGTTTTAACAGAAATGGTAAAGGGAAAACCTATAGATTATGCTCTAAATCTTACATATAAAGAAATTTTTGAAGAGCTTGGAGGTTTACCACCTCAAAAAATCCACTGTACAAACCTC
Source organism: Aquificota bacterium (assembly GCA_013153795.1). Classification (GTDB taxonomy): domain Bacteria; phylum Aquificota; class Aquificia; order Aquificales; family Hydrogenothermaceae; genus JAADDV01. The sequence continues at coordinate 2,156 of JAADDV010000037.1, forward strand.
GGCCTTGAGACTCTTCATGTTGCAATAAAAGATTATCTTTTAAAACAAGGAAGAGTAGAAGAAGCTAATAAAATTCCTGACTGTATAGAAGAGGAAGAAGAAGAAGGCTTAGACCTTGAGCATATAGGGTAAAAATTTTTAGAAAGGGTTGAAAAGACCCTTTCTTTTTTTATATTTTTTTCAAAAACTACAATAAATAAGGAAAAAATGGAAAAAAAAGAAAAAATAAAAGCTGTTGCTTTATACTCAGGCGGTCTTGACAGCACTCTTGCTATAAAACTTATACAAAATCAAGGAATAGATGTTTTAGCTATTCATTTTTATACAGGATTTTGTATAACAGAAACAAAAAGAAGACGTGGAGAAAAAAAGCCTGATGGGTCTCATTATATGAATCCAGCTTTAAAATATGCTGCTAAATATGGTTTTAAACTTGAAATTGTTGATATATCAGAAGAATATTTCGATATTATCCAAAATCCAAAATATGGATATGGGGCAAATATAAATCCTTGTATAGACTGTAGAGCCTTTATGTATAAGAAAGCAAAAGAGATAATGGAAAGAGAAGGAGCTCACTTTATCGTTTCAGGAGAAGTTTTAAACCAAAGACCTATGAGCCAGCATTTAAAAGCTATGAAGATTATAGAAAAAGAAGCTGGAGTAGAAGGGCTTGTTGTCAAACCTTTATCAGCAAAAGTTTTACCTCCTACAATACCTGAACAAAAAGGTTGGATAGATAGAAATAAACTTGAAGGGATAGTAGGAAGAAGTAGAAAAAGACAGCTCCAACTTGCAAAAGAGCTAGGAATAGATGAATTTGAACAGCCTGCTGGAGGGTGTTGTTATCTTACAGATGAAAATTTTGCTAGAAAATATCAGGAAACTATATCTGTTCAGGGATTTATAACAAGAGATGATTTGTATCTCCTTACTATAGGAAGACATTTTAGACTTCCATCAGGAACTAAAGTCATAATCTCAAGAAATGAAGGAGAAGGAAATTTTATAAAAGGTCTTAAAAAGAACTACTGGTATTTTGAGCCAGTAGGTAAAGGTGCAGTTGCAATTGCAAAACCTATAGAAGAGCGAAATTTAACAGATGAAGAAATAAAACAGATTGCTGACCTTGTTGCAAGGTATTGTAAAACAGATGAAGAAGGTAAAATAAAAATAAAATATTTTTCTCCTCAGACCGATTTATTAATAGAGAATAAAGAAGGTATAATTGTTGGTAATAAACCTGAAGAAAAAATATTAGAAAGTTGGAGGATTTAGTGTTGGTAGATTTAGATAATATAAAGCCTGATATAACTCATGATGCAACAGGAACATATTGTCCTATTCCTATAACAGAGCTTGCTAAAGTAGTAAAAGAAGCTCAAAAAGGACAGATTATTGAACTTTTAGCAGACGATGAAGGAGCTATCCAAGATGTGCCTGCTTGGTGTGAAACAACAGGAAATGAGTTTTTAGGATATAAAGAAGATGATGGAGTTTTAGTTTTTTATGTTAAAAAAACACAAGATTAGGGTCAGGAAAATATGTTGAGAGTAACTGAGGAAACAAAGGTATTTCATTTATTAGAGCAATTTCCTGAAACAGAAGAAGTAATAAAAAAGTATTTTTCTTATTTTTATGAACATAGACTTGAAGATATTGCTTTAAAAAGATTGTCTATAAAAGGCGCATTTAATGTTTTAGAAATTCCTGAAGAAAAACAAAAAGAATTTTTTGAAGAAATAAATAATATTCTTTCAAAAGATATAATTTCAAACTCTTACTGAGAGGGAAGGATATGGTTAAAGACTTAAATACAAAAGAACATGAAGTAGAAGAAGTTTTAGAAAAAATAAGACCTGCTTTAGCTGCAGACCATGGAGATATAAAACTTGTAAAAATAGAAAATAATAATGTTTACTTAGAACTTTTAGGAGAATGTAGCACATGTCCTGTTCCTGATATTACAATGAAAGATGTAATCATCGTTATGATAAAACAGCTTCTTCCATGGGTTAAAACTGTATATATAGGACAAAAAAAGTTCGAACTTCATCCAAGTATAACAGGATAAATATCTGATATGATATTAAATGGAGAAACCCAAGTATATGGAATTTTAGGTTATCCAGTAAAACATTCTAAATCTCCTATGTTTCAAACAGCGGCTTTTGAAGCCCTTGGTATAAATGCTGTCTATGTCCCTTTTCATGTAAAACCAGAAGATTTAAAAAAAGCTATAGACGGTATAAAAGCCCTTTCTATAAAAGGTGTTAATATCACAGTGCCCCATAAAGAAGAAGTAATAAAGTATGTTAATGAAGTATCTGAGGAAGTTAAATATATAGGAGCTGCTAATACAATTAAAAATATTGATGGATATCTAAAAGCCTATAATACAGATGCTTATGGATTTATAAGAGGTTTAAAGGAGCTTTTACAGAAAGCGAAAAAAGAGATATACGAATTAAAGTTTTTAGTTATAGGAGCAGGAGGAGCATCAAGGGCAGTAGTATACGGGCTTTTAAAAGAAGGAGCTCAGAAAATATACATTGCAAATAGAACAAAAGAAAGAGTAGAAAAACTTATCAAAGATTTTTCCAGTTTAAATAAATTTGTAAAAGAAATAATAACACCTATTTCTCTTTCTGAAATTGATAAATTTTTAGATAAAACAGATGTTATTATCAATACAACTTCTGTAGGTCTGAAGGAAGAAGATAAACCTTTATTTAGATATGAAAATTTAAAAAAAGAGCATATAGTTATTGATATAATATATAAAAAAACCCTTCTTCTTAAAGAAGCAGAAAAAAAAGGTTGTTTGTGGCAAGATGGACTTCCTATGCTTTTATACCAAGGAGCAAAAAGTTTTGAAATTTGGACAGGAAAAGAAGCTCCAATTAAAATAATGGAGGAGATTTTGCGAAAATAAAAAAAACCCCCTTTAGTTTAGGGGGTAAGCAAAGAAAGGGGAGGAGGTTTTAGGAGAAAACATTGGCGCTGCTCGGGTTTTCAGGTATCTTATAGTTTATTTTGAAACAAGTGAAATATTTGTGAAGAAAAAAATCAATTTGGAATTTTTATTCGGAAGAGAGAGCCTTTATTTATCTGGCTTTCTACTTCCAACTTACCTTTGTGAGCCTCAACTATATGTTTAACAATAGAAAGTCCTAAACCTGTTCCTCCTATATTTCTACTTCTGGATTTATCAACTCTATAAAATCTTTCAAAAATTAGAGGAAGAGCTTCTTTTGGGATACCTATACCTGTATCTTCGACTTCTATAACTGAATATCTTTTTTCTTTAAAAGCTTTTACTTTTACAAGCCCATTAACTTTATTATATTTAATAGCATTTTCTATAAGATTTTTTAATAGGATTGAAATTTTATTTTCATCTGCATATAAAACAAAATTTTCAGGAATATTGTTTATAAGTTTTACGTTTTTTTCTTCTGCAATAGGATTTAAATCTTCAAATATAGAGTTTACAAAACCTTTTAGCTTTATTTTTGTTTTTATAAGTTTATCTTCTTTAGATTCTAAACGGGCAATAATCAATAAATCGTTTATTAAGCTATTCATTTGATTAACTCTTTTTTCTGCTATTTTTAAAAATTTCTTTTTCCCTTTATCTTTTTCTTCAGCTTCTAGTGTTTCTATAACTCCTTTTAAAACAGCTATAGGCGTTTTAAGCTCATGGGAAACATTGGCAACAAAATCTTTTTTAGCTTGTTTATAAAGCTCAAAAGGTGTTATATCTGTCAGATGAACAAACTTTTTTCCATCTATATGATAGATTTTCACAAGGAATTTTTTATCATCTATAATAATTTCTTCCTGAATATCTTTTTCATATTCATGAGAAATTATAGAGTAAAGATAATTGTTTTTTATTACATCAGAAAAATGTTTTCCTTCTCCTTCTTTGATATTTAAAACTTTTTCTGCGTATTTATTAACATAAAGAATTATTTTATCTTCACCTATTACAATTATCCCTTCATTAAGAAAATCTAAAAATTTTAAAAAGGTGTTTAAATCATCTTTTTTTATCTTTTTTATAGTTTCCATATTTTCACCTAAGGTTTTACTATTACACATACATTTCCTTTTGGAATAAATTTTTTGTATGTTTTTAGTATATCTTCTGCTGAAACTTTACTTATATTTTTTGTGTATTCTTCATCCATTTGATAACCAAGACCAATCGTTTCAAACCAACCTAAATACCATGCCTGTTTTGCCCTTGTTTGATGCTCTAAAAGGAAATGTCCTATTATTTTTTCTTTCGCTGTTTTTAGTTCTTCTTGAGAAACTCCTTTTTCTATACTTTTTACAACTTTTCTAATACCTTCAACAGCTTTTTTTTCTTTTTCTGGAGCTGTTCCAATATAAGCTATAAGTCTTCCCATATTTACTCTAGTAGGAAAAAAAGAGCCTACAGCATAAGCTAAACCTTCTTCTTCTCTAAGTTTTTGAAATAATCTAGAAGTAAATCCACTTCCTAAAATTCCATTTAATACTTTCATTGAAAAGTATTCTTTTTCTTTAGCGACAGGAGCATTATAAGCTACAAGAATTGTAGCTTGAGCTCCTTCTCGTTTATAAGATTTACAATATTCTCCTTTTATTTCATATGTATAAACAGGATAAGAAAATGTTCCCTTCTTTATATCTTTAAAAGTATTTTTTATTTCTTCTTTTACCTTTTCATAAGGTAAATCACCAACAAGAGAAACTATAATTCTTCCTCCTATTAAAAGTTCTTGCCATCTTTTTTCAATATCTTCTTTTGTTATTTTAGCAACATCTTCTTCTTCTCCTCCGGGAGAATATTGATAAGGAGTATTTTTATACATTTCTTTTC
>JAADDV010000047.1 GCA_013153795.1 Aquificota bacterium
AAAATGCAGGAAAGTATGTGATTGTCATGGAGTTTTTAAGAGAAACTGTTGGGGTGATTGTTCATGATGCTAAAAGAATAAGAAGAATTAAATGGACAGATATAAAAAAACCTCCTCCATCTATAGAAGAAAGACTTGGAGGAAAGATAGTAGGAGTAGTAGAAATAGAAGATGGCAATCTTTTATTACTTTTAGATTTTGAAGGTATTTTAGATGAACTAGGAATGATAAAAATATTTGGTGTTGAAGAAGACATTCCTGAAGAGATAGAAAGACAAGGAAGATTTAAAATTCTTATATTAGATGACTCTCCTGTAGCAAGAAAAATTATCAGAAAAATCTTGGAAAAAGATGGACACACTGTTTATGAAGCTGCAAATGGTATAGAAGGACTAGAAGTTCTTCATAAACTACTAAAACAAGCTGAAGAAGAAGAAAGTGATATTACAGATTTTGTTCAATTAATAATTTCAGATATAGAAATGCCAGGTATGGATGGACTTACTTTTACAAAAAAAGTAAAAGAACATCCAGTCTTTGCAAAAATTCCTGTCATTATAAATACATCTTTAAGTGATAAAGCTACCGTAGATAAAGCTAAATTTGTTCAAGCTGATGCTCATTTAGTAAAGTTTGATGCACCAGACCTAATAAAATTAGTTCATAAGTATGCTTTAAAAAAACAAAATGAAAAGGAGGAAGTATAAATGGCTTTACCTGACCCAAATATAAAAATTCTTGTTGTAGATGATATGGCAACAATGAGAAGAATTATTAAAGGTCTTTTAAATCAACTTGGATACAAAAACATAGAAGAAGCTGAAGATGGGAAAGTTGCTTTACAAAAGTTAAAGACCCAAAAATTTGATTTTGTTGTAACTGATTGGAATATGCCTAATATGACAGGTCTTGAACTAGTTCAAGAAATCAGAAAAGACCCTGAACTTAAAGATTTACCTGTTTTAATGGTTACAGCAGAGGCTAAAAAAGAAAACGTATTAATGGCTATAAAGGCAGGGGTAAACAATTATATAGTAAAACCTTTTACAGCAGAAGTATTAAAAGAAAAAATGGAGAAAATTTTCTCTGCTGTAAAGAAGTAGAGTAAGGAGGATTTATATAATGGGAATTTTTGGTTGTAAGGATATTTACCAGCTTGTAGACCATTTAAAAAGGGAGATAGAAGAAAAAGAAAAAGAGCTTGAAAAAGTAAAAACAGAGCTTGAAAGTAAAGAACTTCAAATAATGTCTTTAGAAAAAGAAATAGAAGATAAAGATACAATTATAGAAGATTTAAAACAAGAACTTTCTATGAAAGAAAGATTAACAAAAGAACTTCAAGAAAATATAGAAAAACTAAAAAAACAGATAAAAGAGTTAGAAGAAAAAGCAACAGAAGGTTGGGAGCTTTTAGATTTTCTACAAAGTGAAGGAATATTTCTTGTTGATACAGATTTTCAACCAGGACAAGATGGAAATAGGCTTGTTTATATAAATAGAAAAGGAAAAGAAATACTAAGAAACTTAGGAAATGAAATAAATAAAACATATGGCTATAATATTGACTGGTCTAATCCAATTGGTATTTCTATCCATAGATTTCATAAAGACCCAGAAAGAGTAAAGGAATTATTAAAGTCTTTAAAACCAGGAGAAATTAGAAAAAATACAGATATAAAAATAGGAAAACATATTATTGAATCTTATAGATTTCCTGTTGTAAATAAAGAAGGTGAAATTGTTGCTTATGGGTCTGTATGGCTTGATGTAACAGATAGTAAGAATATAGATAAAATTTTAAAAGAAGCTTCTCCAGAAACAGTTTTAACTATTTTTGAAGCATCTTTAATAAGAGCTATATCTTTTAAACTTAGAGTAAAAATAAACTATTTTAGAGAAGAATTAGAAGAAATTTTAAATCTTTTAGATGAGATTGCTCAATCTGTTAAAAGAATAACAGAATCTATAAATGAGATAAACAAAACTCAGAAAAAAATAAATGAAATAGTAACTCAAGGGACAGAAGAAATAAATAAGACTACATCAAATATTTCTCAAACAGAAGCTGTTATGGAGCAGCTAACAGAATCAACAAATGAACTTAAAAGAAGAATTAGTGGTATAGAGCATATTCTTGATGTTATTCTTGAAATAACAGAGCAAACAAATCTTTTAGCTTTAAATGCTGCTATAGAAGCTGCAAGAGCTGGTGAGGTAGGAAGAGGATTTGCTGTTGTTGCTGATGAAGTTAGAAAACTTGCAGAAAAAACCTCCAAAAGTGCAAATGAAATAAGAAACGTGATAAATGGTATAGTTGAAGAGATGGAAAGAACTGAAAATGAGGTTTACAAAGTTAAAGAGATTGTTAAAGAAGGAGTTGATTATGCTGCAGAAATTACTGCTATTTTTAAAGACATAGCTGAATCTGGAAAAAAAGTTACTCAAATGATAGAATCTCAAACAAAGGATATAGCTGAACAGTCAGAAACTATAGAAAATGTAACAAATGATGCAAAAGACCTTCTAAATTCTCTTTCTCAAATTGAGAGTATTGCTCAGGAACTTGATAAAACAGCTGAAAGAACATTTACAAGTGGAACAAACGCATGGAAACTATTATCTCAATTAAAGGATAGCGTAGAAATAAGGCTTTTAACAAGGATTATAGACCATGGTGTTTGGATGCAAAATGTTATGAAAACTATTGAAGGAATTATGAACTGGGAGCCTACAGATTACTTAGATTGTGATTTAGGAAAATGGTATTATTCTCGCGGATTTGAAGAAATCCAAAAGTATGGTTCAGAAGCTATAAAAATATTTAGAGAGCTAGAAGAACCTCATAAAAAAATCCATACATATGGAATAGAAGCTATAAAACTTAAAAAAGAAGGAAAATTTGAAGAAGCTTATGATAAAGTAAGTCTCATGATAGATGCTTCTAGAGAAATAGTAGATAAATTAATAGCTCTTTATAAAATTATTATTTCAAAACAAGATAAAATTTAAGGGTTAGAAGAAGGGAGAGTGTTTTAAAGGGAAGGGTTTTCCTTCCCTTACTATTTGTTTTTATTTTTATAAGCTGCTTGTATAAAAGATACAAATAGTGGGTGAGGCTGAAAAGGTTTGCTTTTAAATTCAGGATGAAACTGACATGCTATAAACCATGGATGAGTTTCTTCTGGAAGCTCTATAATTTCAACAAGATTTTTCGCTTTGTAAATTCCTGATACTCTTAATCCTTTTTCTTCAAGAATCGGTCTAAATTCAGGATTTACTTCATATCTATGTCTATGTCTTTCATATATTTCTTTTTGTTTATATATATCATATGCTTTTGTGCCATCTATAAGAGTGCATTTATAAGCTCCAAGTCTCATAGTCCCACCTTTTTTATCAACATTTTTTTGTTCAGGCATTAAATCTATTACAGGATAAGGAGTTTCTGGGTCAAATTCAGTAGAGTGAGCTTCTTTTAAACCTGCTACATTTCGAGCAAATTCTATAACAGCCACTTGCATTCCTAGACAAATACCAAAATAAGGAATTTTGTTTTCTCTTGCATACTTAGCTGTTAAAATTTTTCCTTCTATACCTCTTTCTCCAAATCCTCCAGGAACAAGAATTCCATCTAAATGTCCAAGTAAGGAATCTATATTTTCTTCATTTATTTCATCTGCGTTTATCCAGTGTATATTTACTTTAATTTTGTTAGGAATTTGACCATGTATTAAAGCTTCAGAAATACTTTTATAGGCATCTTTAAGCTCAACATATTTTCCCACAATTCCTATATCAACAGTTTTTTCTAGTTTTGTTAAGGTGTTTACTATCTTTTTCCACTCTTTTAGCTGAGGCTCCTTATAATCTAAATTAAGATGTTTAGCTATTACTTGGTCTAATTTTTCTTTTTTTAAGATTAAAGGTATCCTATAAATAATATCTACATCAGGAGCAGATAAAACTGCTTCTTCACTTACATTTGTAAACATAGCTATTTTTCTTTTTATTGGTTTAGGAATATTTCTATCAGCTCTACAAATAATAATATCTGGTTGTATTCCTATCGCTCTTAATTCTTTTACAGAGTGCTGAGTAGGTTTTGTTTTTAATTCACCAGCTACTGCTATATAAGGCACATAAGTAAGATGTATAAATAAAGCATTTTCTTTTCCAAGTTCTAAGCCCATTTGTCTTATAGCTTCTAAAAAAGGAAGACTTTCTATATCTCCTACTGTTCCACCTATTTCTATTAAAGCTATTTCTGAACCAGAAGCAGCCTTTTCTATACTTCTTATTATTTCATTTGTTAAATGAGGAATTACCTGAACAGTAGCTCCTAAATAAGCTCCTCTTCTTTCTTTCTCTAAAAGCGTATGATAAAGCTTTCCTGAAGTTGTATTGTTATATTTGGTTAAAGTAGCGTGGGTAAATCTTTCATAATGACCTAAATCTAAATCTGTCTCTGCTCCATCTTCAGTTACATAAACTTCTCCGTGTTGGTAAGGGTTCATTGTGCCTGGGTCTATATTAAGATATGGGTCAAGCTTTAAAAAAGTTATTTTATATCCCATTTCTTCTAAAATAGTTCCTATACTTGCTGATGTTACTCCTTTACCTAAAGAGGATAAAACACCTCCTGTTATAAAAATGAATTTTTTCAATGTTCCACCTCAGCTTGAAATTTTCACAAGCTAATATTTTAACTTAAGTTGATATGTTTAATCCTTTTATTGAGCTTTAAAAGATTTATAGAACAAGCTTAAAAGAGGATAAACTTAAAAGGTTTTTGTCTCTTCTTTATTCAAAATATTTTAGCTGTCCATTTTATTTTGAAACTATGACTATAGATTTCCTTAAGTTTTGGATTTTAAAGTTTTTCATTGGCTTTTGAAAAAGATTACAGGTTTTTCTGTAAGATTTATATTTATAAACTATAATAAAATAAAAAAGCTCCTAAAAGGAAAAAAGGAGGTTTTTGTGGATAAAAACTTTGGGGGATTTAAGGGCATTCTTATTATAGGTCTTGGATTAATAGGTGGGTCTTTAGCACTTTCTTTAAAAAAGGAAGGTTTTAAAGGAAAAATTTATGGATTTGATTTAAATAAAGAAAGAATAAAAACGGCAGAAAAAATAGGAGCTATAGACGAAGGTTTTTCCTCTTTTGAAGAAATTCCATGGGAAAAAATAGACCTTATAGTTTTAGCAACTCCTGTAAAAACATTTTTAAATATAGCAAAAGAAATAAAGCCTTATTTAAAAGAAAAAACAATAATAACAGACGTAGGAAGTGTTAAAGGAGAGTTAGTAAAAAAACTTCAAGATATTTTAAAACCTTTTAAGTTTATAGGAGCTCACCCTATAGCTGGGACAGAAAAAGAAGGAGTTGAAAATGCAGTAGTTGGACTTTTCAAAAACAAAAAACTTATTCTAACTATAGAAAATGAAGATGAAGATACAAAAAGATTAGAAGAACTTTGGACAGATTTAGGTTCAAAAGTAGAAGTTATGGATCCTGAATTACATGATTTCGTATTTGCTTCAGTCTCTCATCTTCCTCATGCTGTAGCTTTTGCTTTAGTAGATAGTATTATTTCCCTTTCTAAAGAAACAGGTTTAGATTTATTCTTATATCCAGGAGCTGGCTTTAAAGATTTTACAAGAATTGCAGCTAGTTCTCCTGGAGTTTGGAAAGATATTTTTCTCCAAAATAAGAAGGATGTATTACACACAATAGATGAATTTATTAACTCTATGGAAAAACTTAAAAAATATATAGAAAAAGAAGATGAAGAAAGCCTTTTAAAAATTTTAGAAGAAAGTAGAGAAAAAAGGCTTTCTCTAGAATAGCAAAAATAAAAGTTTTATTTACTTAAATTTTAAAATAACCTTTTCCTGCTTTTATGAAAAAAATGCTGTCTTTATATAGCTTTTATCTAGATAAAGTTTAACTATAAATCTCCTCATATGAAATCCATGGAGTAAGTAGCGTAGCTTTCCCTTCGAAATATTTGTTTCCTTCCCATAGTTTGTAATGTTCCATACCTTGAGGAGTTATTTCTATTTTTACTTTAAACTGATGAGGGTCTGTAAAGACAACATCATTCTTTAAATCAATAAGCATATCTCCTAATGGATTTTCTTCTTCATCTAAGAATAATACTAGAAGATGTTCTTCACCAAGCTTATAAACTGTAGCTCCAGCAAACTTTTTAGGAGGTTTAAATTTCTTTAGAGTTTCTTTTACAATGGCTAAATAACCTCTTTCTTTTTTTAATTTTTCTAAAGTTTCTTTAGATAAATCTATCCTATTTTCCATTTTTCTCTCCTTTGCGTTTATTTTCTATTTTACACTAAGATTAAAGATAGGCAGTAGTGTTGCAAAAACAAAGAAACCTATAAGGGTTGATAAAACTATAAGAGTTACTGGCTCTAAATAGGAAAGAAATACAGATATAAGCCTTTCTGTTTGTTTTTTATAAATATCAGCTATAAGACTAAACATTTCATCTAATTGAGCTGTTTCTTCTCCAATAGAAATTAACTGAATAGCATTTTCTGGAAGTAATTTTTTTTCTTTCAAAAGTTTACTTAGTTGCTTTCCTTTTTGAACTTCTTCTATAAGGGTATCAAATTCTTTTCTAAGAATGGAGTTTGACAAGGTTTTATTTGCTATTTCTAAAGCTCTGTCTAAAGTTAATCCACCTTTTAAAAGGAGAGACATTGTATTAGCCCATGTTGAATACTGAGAATAAAGATGAACTTTACTAAAGAAAGGAATTTTTAGTTTCAGCTTATCAACTCTTTCTTTAGTAAGAAATTTTTTTCTTCCAATAAAGCCCAGCAAAAGAAGAAATGGAAATGCTTTTATTAAATAACCAGATATATTT
>JAADDV010000116.1 GCA_013153795.1 Aquificota bacterium
TTTTCAAAATGTATCAAAAAGATACATAGAAGGTTTTCCTTTATTATTATCACAAGCTTTAAAAAATCTAAAAGCTTTATCGATAAATTATAAACTAGTGCAGAAAGAAAACTTACTTATCCTTGAAATAAAGCCTGATTTACAAAATAAACTATATAAATATATTTTAGAAATAACCGCATATTTTTTGTCTGTTAACAATATCAAACTAGAGGTAAAGGATTGAGTAAAAAGAAAATATTAGTTGTTGATGATGATAAGGATATTTTGACTTTATTAAAAATCAAACTAAAAAATAAAGATTTAGAAATTCAGGCTCAATCCTCCCCTTTAAAAGCTTTAGATATTATAGCCAATGAAAAAATAGATTTAGTTTTGATAGACCAAAGAATGCCAGAATTAACTGGTCTTGAATTTATAGAGATTGTAAAAGATAGATTTCCTGAGCTTCCTGTCATTCTTATGACTGCTTTTGGAGATATAGAAGATGCTGTTAAGGCTATAAAACTTGGAGCTCTTCACTATATTACAAAACCTATAAATTATGACGAGCTTCAACATATAGTAAATAAAGCTTTAGAAATTTCTTCTTTAAAAGAAGAAGTTAAAACTTTAAAAGACCTATTATTTGAGGATATTGTTGCTGAAAGTAAAAAAATGAAAGAAATTTTAGAAACAGCAAAGAAAGTAGCTCCTTTTGATGCAACAGTATTAATAACAGGAGAAAGTGGAACAGGAAAAGAAGTTTTAGCAAAATTTATTCATAAAAACAGCAAAAGAAAAGACAAACCTTTTATAGCTATAAATTGTGGAGCTATTCCAGATGAACTTTTAGAAGCGGAACTTTTTGGATATAAAAAAGGAGCTTTTACTGGTGCTTCTAGTGATAAAAAAGGACTTATTGAAGAGGCTGATGGAGGAACTATTCTTTTAGATGAAATAGGAGATTTACCTTTAAATCTTCAAGTGAAACTTTTAAGATTACTACAAGAAGGAGAAATCAAACCTTTAGGAAGCTCCAAAACAAAAAAAGTTGATGTAAGATTTATCGCAGCGACAAATCAAAATTTAGAACAGCTAGTAAAAGAAGGAAAGTTTAGAGAAGACCTTTATTACAGGCTAAATGTAATAAAGATACATATTCCACCTTTGAAAGAAAGAAAAGAAGATATTTTACCTTTAACAAAGTTTTTTATAAAAAAATACTCAATGAAATACAATATAAAACCTAAAACTTTGTCAGAAAAAGCTATTTCTGAACTTTTGTCTTATGATTGGCCAGGAAATGTTAGGGAGCTAGAAAATACAATTGAAAGATTGGTTTTGATGACCTCCGGAGATATTATTAACAGTGTTTTTGAAAATGATGTATCAAATAGATACACAAAAATAACATTTAAAAAATATAAAGAAGCAAAGGAAGATTTTGAAAAAAACTATTTAAAAACTTTACTCTCTCTAACAGAAGGGAATATTTCTAAAGCTTCTAAAATCTCCGGTTTGACAAGAGCACAAATCTATAGAATGATGAAAAGACACGGTTTAGAAAAAAATAAGGCATGAGGAGATTAATCCTCCTCATGCTCATATTCTTCATAATGATAACTTGATTGAAGTTTGTTTATTTTTACTCCAATTCCATATTCATAAACCATTTTTCCACCAATTCTTCCTTGATAACCAATTACACCAATAGCAATCAATCCTGCAATAATATAAATAATAAATAAGCTAGCTTTTTCTTTAAAGAAGATATAAGTTCTAAATAAACCTAAAACTGTAAGAACCCAAGGTAAAACCTCCCCTATTTCTTCATGCTTTTCAAGAAGCTCTTCTCCAGGGGTTCCTTTTACAAACTTTTCTACTAATTCTTCTGCTCCATGTCCTGTAATTACCGCTCCCCATACAGCAATTACTCCAAATATAAAAGTCCAAAAACCTGCATGTTTCAAACTTTCTTTTCTTAAAATAAATCCTGCTGTATCAAATAAAACCCCTGCAATAGTCAGTGCTATTGCAAAGTGCACCACTGGCGGATGAAATTCAGCTAAAAACTCCACTACAAAACCTCCAAAATATAATTTTTACGTAATTATCTATAAGTATATTCTTATGAAAAGTCAATAAAACTATATTTTTCAAAACATATTTAAAAGCTTCTAAAATTAAAACATGTATCAAATTGCAACAGCAAAATTTTGTTTATAAACATAAAGTTTTGATAAATAAAGAAAATTTTTATAGGCATCTTTTTTGCTTAAAACTTCTCTCGCAAAAAACTTTTTGGAGGAAAAGCTATGAGGAAAAAGCTAATGGCCAGTTGTTTGATTGCCGCAGCTTCGTTTTTTGCCTCCTGTGGAGATGGAGGAGGAGATGGTGGGACTACCACTGTTCAGGACAATCCTTATGTTGATGTAACTGGGGTAATTTTACCTCAAGCAAGTCCTGCTAGTTTAAAGGTTGGGAATGTAGAGCTAGCTTATATTACTGCTGTAACTCTTGTTAATAACAAACCTGTCCCTGTAGCTGGGTATATTGATAGCAATGGAAATTATCAGCTCAAGCTCTTAAAAGATAAGGAATACTCTTTTGTTCTTTACGATAAAAATCTAAATCCTGTTGCTTTTGTTAGAAAAGGAGAATACAACGCTATAGTTGTTCAAGATGATGCAAAAGTAGATATTGCTGTTGTTGATGAAAATAGAGATGGATTTCCTGATAAAGCAGAAATCTTAAAATACGAAGGAAAAGTTGTTTTAGAAAAAGACCCTACTTATGAAGATAAAAACGGAAATGGTATCCCAGATATCTTAGAAAGAGACAATGATAATGACGGTATAGAAGACTATGAAGAAATTGTAAAAGACTACGACCATAACGGTTATCCAGATAGTATGGAAGATAAAAATGGAAACGGTATTCCTGACTATATAGAAGATAGAGATAGAGATGGTATTCCTTATTGGGCTGATGATGATGAATACGAAGATTATGATGATAAATATGAAGATTACGAAGACCATGAATATGATGAACATGATGAAGAATATTACACTGGAGAAGACCCTCTAAAAACAGATTATATTGTTATTGCATGGAATGATTTAGGAATGCACTGTGTTGATAAAGATTTCTCTGTATTCTCAATACTTCCTCCATACAATACAATTCATGCTCATGTTATTAAAAGAGGTCATGAGCCAGAAAAACTTTCTCCAGCATCAGTAAAAGTTTATTATTCAGCAGAAAGAGATATGGATGGGTCTATAAACTCAACTAGTATTGGTAAAACAAATTTTTGGGATTACGTAGAGAAATTATTTAATGTAAAACTTGAGCCAGATATGGGACTTAAAGGTTTTGCTATGGCAGGGTTGACTCCTCATGAAATGGAATATGCAGCTGATTATAGAATGTTTGTAGCAGAAGGAATTCCAGCTGTTCCGTATGATGATAATGGAGGTTTCGACCCATATCCTCTCGTGAAAGTAGAAGCAAAATCTCTAGATGGAAAACTTTTAGCTAAAACAGCTACAGTTATGCCTGTAAGTGATGAAATGAACTGTAGAGCTTGCCACGGCTCTGGTTCTGGAAATGTTGAAGCTTTACCTAAGCAACCTGAAAACCATCCAGACCCAGAAAAAGACTTTAGATATAACATCTTGAAAAAGCACGATGAAAAATATCAGGATGAGATAACTCAAGGAATGTTAGATGCTTTAAGAGCAATGGGTTATAACTATCAGCCATCTCTTTATCAAACTGCTAAAAGTGGAACACCTATTTTATGTGCATCATGTCATAAGTCTAATGCTCTTGGAACAAAAGGTGTAGCTGGCGTTCCTCCATTAACACAAGCAATGCATGATGAACACGCTAAACCTATTAGAGAAAGTGGAAAAACAGGAAAAGCAGCATGTTATATGTGTCACCCAGGACCTCAGACGAATTGTGAAAGAGGAGCTATGCATGAGTTAGATTGTCAAAACTGTCACGGAACAATGGAAAATGTTGGTAAAGAAGGTAGAGAAGGCTGGTATGATATGCCTACATGTCAGCAGTGTCACCAGCAAGGAAAAAGATACCACACAGTATTTGAAAATGACATAATCGACGGAACATTAAGAGCTATTGTTGATACTAGATTTGCTACAAAACCAGATACACCTATACCAGGAAAATCTTTATACAGATTTAGTAAAGGACACGGTGGATTACAGTGTTCTGCTTGTCACGGTTCACCTCACGCTGAATATCCAACTATAATGGACAAAGATAACCAACAGGTAATTGCTCTTCAGGGATATAAAGGAGTCATCAGAGAATGTTTTGTATGCCATAAAGATAAAGTTCCTTTAACAGCTGATGAAGGTCCTCACGGAATGCATACAATCGGACAAGCATGGGTTTATGAACACGGTGATTATGTAGAGGACCATGGATATACAGATTGTAAAGCATGTCATGGAATAGACCTTAGAGGTTCTGACCTTTCAGAAATCAAAACAACTAAAACATTTGATGCAGAAGAATACGGAAGAAAAACATTCCCTGCAGGACACAAAATCGGATGTTATGACTGTCATAATGGTCCAGATGAGGACTAATTCTTCTAAAAGGGGAGTTTAAACTCCCCTTTTCTTTTAAAACTTTAAAATTTAAAAGGAGGGTAGTGTGATGATAAAGAAAACAAAATTCCTATCACTATTATTTTCAGGGATACTTTTAGCTTCTTGCGGAAGTGGAGGTTCAGGAAATATAACAGAAAATACAGAGCCTTCCAAGATGGATGAAAAATACTCCATCTTAGAAGGAAAGGTATTTGTGCCCCAAGCTGATAATGACATTAAAACACAATCTTTAAAGGATATCAAATATGTAATAGCCGCAACATTCCAGGATAATGACCCTGTTTTCTCAACAGGAGAAGTAGACTATGGATATTTCAAAGTTAAGTTATTAAGGAATAAGGCATATTCCTTAGTTTTCTTTGACAAAAAACTTCAGCCAGTTGCCTATGTAAGAAGAGGAAAATTTAATGCTTTCTTTATTGATGGAAGAAGAGCTCGTATTGGAGTTGCTTTAATAGATGAAGATTGGGATGGTATATATGATTATGGATACCCATATATTGATGGAGATTCTATTGTTTTTATAAGAGATGATAGATTTTCTCAAGACAAAGATTACGATAATATTCCAGATACTTTTGAAGAAGATAAAGATGGAAATGGTATAGTAGATGCTTTAGAAGATAGATATAAAGATATCTATAGAGATGATGATTGGTATGAATATAGATATGGAAGTAATGATGACAAATATGAATACAGTGATAGACACAAAGACGACGATTGGTATGAATACAGAAACGGATATGATGACGATAGATATGAATACAACAACAGATATAATGATGATGACTGGTATGAATACAGAAATGGAGATGATGACGATAAATACGAATATAGCGGCAGATATAAAGGTGATGATTGGTATGAGTATAGGAACGGATACGATGATGACAGATACGAATACAGCAACAAATATAAAGACGATGATTGGTACGAATATAGGAATGGATATGATGATGACAGATATGAATATACCAACAGATACAAAGATGACGACTGGTACGAATACAGAAATGGATACGATGATGACAGATACGAATACAGCAACAAATATAAAGACAATGATTGGTATGAATATAGGAATGGATATGATGATGACAGATATGAATATACCAACAGATACAAAGATGACGACTGGTATGAATACGGAAATAGATATGATGACGATTGGTACGAGTATAGAAACAAATATGACGATGATAGATATGAATACAGTGGCAGATATAAAGACGATGACTGGTATGAGTATAGGAACGGATACGATGATGATAGATACGAATACAACTATAGATATAAAGATGATGATTGGTATGAGTATGATGACGACGAAGATGATGACGATGATAAGAAAAAAAGAAAAAAGAAGAAAAAGTATGATGATGATTAAGTGTTAACATAGAATATATTTTGTAAGGCCTATGCCTACTAAACAGGCATAGGCTTTCATTTAATTAAGGGGTTGCTGGGGGAATAAAGGTGATATGCTAAATTTTATTTTTTACTTTTTATTTTTTTGTTTTACTTTTTCTTATGGTGGGGAAATTTTTTATCAATTTGGTAGAGGTCTTTATATAAAGAATAATTTTTGGTTAGGAGGTTATTTTTCCTTAAACTTTTGGAAAAGGGGAGACAAACACACATTTAAGTTTGAGGATATAGCCCTTTTATCTAGAGTTAATTATAAAAAAGTTTCTCTTTTTTCAGAAATAGAAGCAAAAGGTGTTTTTGTTTCATCAAATACAGAAAAAAATTGTAATTGGAATTTAGATTTGCAGATAGAAAGACTATATTTTGAATATAATCACTCACGAAACTTAAATTTAAAACTAGGAAGATTTTTAACCCCTTTAGGAATATGGAATAAAATTCATATAGATGCTCTAAAATGGACTGTTTCAGACCCATTAGTTTCAAGAAAATTCTTCCCTATGTTCACTACTGGAATAGAACTTTATGGTTTTTTACCTTCTATAAAAAACTTTAAATATGAAGTTTTTGTTCAGAAAAATAAAGGAATAAATGACAGTTATAACAATTTACAACCTCGAAATATGTTTGGTCTACAAATAGAAAAAATCTTTAATATAAACAAAAAACTAGGTTTTAACTTAGGAAGGTTTGATGAAGAAATCACAAATGAAAGATATACATTTTTAGGCTTATATGGAAAAACAAAATTTAAAAAACT
>JAADDV010000173.1 GCA_013153795.1 Aquificota bacterium
TTTGTAATAAAATCTTCAAACCACAAAAAAATCCTTTCTGAGATAAAAAAGATAGCAAAAGATTCAGAGGTTTACATAGCCACAGACCCAGATAGAGAAGGATATGCTATTGGATACTTTATGTATGAGGAGTTAAAAAAGAAGGCAAAAGATATAAAAAGAGCAGAGTTTCATGAAATCACTGAAAAGCATGTAAAAGATGTAATAAAAAAAGCTCCAGAGTTTGAAAAAACAAACTTTGGTTTATTTGAAGCTTTTTTAGGAAGAAGGGTTGGAGACAGAATAGTTGGTTATACCCTTTCTCCTATAGCTTCTAAAGAGATTGGTGGAAGATTTTCTGTTGGAAGAGTCCAGTCTCCTGCTGTTAGGCTTATTGTTGAAAGAGAAAGAGAGATACAAAACTTTAAACCAACTCCTTACTATGTTTTAACAGCTGACCTAAAAAAAGGAGATATAGTGTTTACTTCTTTTTATGAAAAACAGAGGATAGAGGACAAAGAAGAAGCAGAAAAGATATACAAGGATATAGAAAAAGAAAAGAAAGCTGTTGTAATAGAAGTTCAAAAAAAGCAAGTTAAACAAAATCCAAAACCTCCTTTTACTACTTCTACACTGCAGCAAACTGCCAGTGCCCAATTAAAGTTTTCCCCTGAAAAGACTATGATGCTAGCTCAAGATTTATTTGAAAATGGTCTTATTACATATCACAGGACAGATAGTGTAAGAATATCTGATGAAGCTATAAAAGAGATTAGAAAGTTTATCAAAGAAACCTTTGGTAAAGAATATCTCCCTCAAAGGGTAAAAAAATATAAATCAAAAAATACCCAAGCTGATGCCCATGAGGCTATAAGAATAACAAATTTTGTTGACCTTGAAAGTCAGGAAAAACTTGTAAAAGAAAAAGGACTTTCTGAAGACCATTTTAAACTTCTAAAACTTATTTATCAAAGAACAATTGCCTCTCAGATGAAAGAAGCTGTTTATGAAAGAACAACAGCAAAATTTGACATAAAAGGATATATATTTAAAACAACTGGTTCTGTTCTTGTTTTTGATGGATATAAAAAACTTTATAACATTGAAGACAAAGAAGAAACCCAGAAACTTCCTCCTTTAGAAAAAGGAGAAGTCTTAGAAAAAATTTCCCAAAAACTTGAAGAAAAATGGACTAAACCTCCAAACAGATACACCGAAGGTTCTCTTGTTAAAAAACTTGAAGACCTTGGCATAGGAAGACCTTCAACATATGCAACAATAATAAAAACAATAAAAGAAAGGGGATACGTTGTAAAAGAAGGTGGTTCTCTAAAACCAACAGAGGAAGCTTATCATCTTATAGATTATTTAAACTCTAAATATCACTGGGTCATAGATTATGATTTTACAAAAAGGATGGAAGATTTTCTTGATGCAGTAGAAGAGAAGAAAAGAGACTGGAAAGAGTTTGTTAAAGAGCTATATGAAAAATCAACAGAAGGAACAAAATCTGTAGTCAGTAAGAAAATGAAAGATTATGCTTTAGACCTTGCAAAAAAACATGGAAAAGATATATCTGATATCCTTGAAGACCCTAAAAAACTCAAAGAGTTTATAGATACCCATAGAGATACAAAACCTACAGAAAAACAGATAGCTTATGCTAAAGCTTTAGCTGAAAAAACAGGTTTAGAGCTTCCTGAAGAGGTTTTAGAGGACAAAGATAAGATAAAAAAATGGATAAACAAAGCAAAAAAAGAAGCTATGAAAAATTATCAGCTTTCTGAAAAGCAAAAAGCTATCCTTATAAAAAATGGAAAAGAAGATTTAATAGAACAGCCAGAAAAGGCATTAAAATGGCTTGACTCTTACTTTAAGAAAAGAAAAAGGAAAAAATAACGGGCTTACCTGCCCGTTTACTTTATATGAATCTCACCGATGTTATGTTTCTCTAATAGTTTATAAACCTTAGGTCTGCTGATACCAAGGAGTTTGGCCATTTTTGTTATATTTCCTCTTGTTCTTATAAAGGCTTCCCTTAAAAGTTTCTTCTCTAGTCTTTCTGTATGTTTTCTTATATCAAGAATATTTGAAATATTTTCTGATTCTGAAGAGTCAACTTTGATATCTAAATCCTCTGCATCTATATACTCTTTATCTGTTAAAACAACAGCCTTTCTTATTACATTTATTAGCTCTCTAACATTCCCTGGCCATGAGTAACTTCTAATAAGGTCTATAGCGTCTTTTGTAAGACCTTTTATATTCTTTCCTATCTCTTTTGAATATCTATCAACAAAATACTTTGCCATTATAACAACATCTTCCCCTCTTTCCCTTAAAGGAGGAAGTTCAATTGTTAAAACAGAAAGTCTGTAGTATAAATCTTCTCTAAATCTACCTTCTTCTATAGCTTTTTTAAGATTTACATTTGTAGCAGCTATAATCCTTACATCAGCTTTAAGAGTCTGGGTTCCCCCAAGTCTTTCAAAAGTATATTCTTGAAGAAATCTTAAAAGTTTTGCTTGTAGGTTATAAGGCATGTCTCCTATCTCATCTAAGAAAAGAGTCCCTCCATCTGCAAGTTCAATCTTACCTGGTTTTCTTTTATCTGCCCCAGTAAAAGCTCCTTTTTCATAACCAAAAAGCTCTGCCTCTAGAAGCTCTGAAGGAATTGATGCACAGTTCACAACAATAAAAGGTTTGTTTGCTCTATTACTTTTTTGATGGATTGCCCTTGCAGTTAGTTCTTTTCCTGTCCCTGTTTCCCCCACTATAAGAACAGGATAATCTGTTGCTGCATATTTTCTTATAAGGTGGAAAACCTCTTTCATTTTTTCATTAGTTCCAATCATCTCCATATTGTTGGAGATGCCAGTTTCAACAATAGAATCTTTTTCTTCCTGTGTAAGTTTTTCTATAACTTTTCCAAGTTTAAAATCATTTATTACTTTTATTACATTTGAACTGGAAAAGTTTAAATACATTCCACATTTAGGGCAGTATTTATCTGTTTTTTGAATGGGATATTCACAAAAAGGACAGTGTCCACTTTCATATATTTTATTTGTTATATATGAACCTACTGTTTCTGCAATTTTTTCGGGGGATTCTTTAAAGACAATAACCATCTCTTTTTGTTCATTTCTATACAGCTTCCCATTTAAAGTTACAGGTTTTCCATTTAACTCAAAAGATACTTTAACATTATCTTTACAATATTCTGGATAAGTATTTTCTATTTTTATTCCCTGAAGGGATAAATCTACACCTTTTGTTTCAAAGGCTTCATCGCCACACTCAAGTATAATATTTTCTGTAAATTGGATTCTTGGAGATATTCTCATATTTTCCCCCTTTTATTCCAAAAAGCCTATTTAGAATTCAAAATATAATATATCCAATAGCTTGCTTGTTTTCCAGTTATATAAAGAAATTTAAATATTTCTGAAGATACATTAAATTAGCCCTCAATTGTCTTTTATATAATTTTTAACTTTTGTTTGGATTTGTATTATACCAAATAACCTAAGAATAATGAAATTAATAATCAAGATTATTAATTTTTAAAAAATATTCATATATATAGATTGAATTATCCCTATTAAAAAACCTAAAAATGCTCCTATGTATGTTATATACTTTAGCTGGTCTTCAGAAAAACCTAAAACAATTTTTTCTAAAGTTTTAATATCAATTTCCATAAAAGTTTCTATAACCATTTCTCTTATTTTTAGCTGACTTATCATAATAGGAAGCTCCTCTTCAATATGCTTTTCTATTTTGTCAGAAGCTTTTTCTATAAGTTTTCTTTTCAGCTTCTGTTTTAAATTATCGATAGCTTTATCTAAAAGTTTATCTACTGCTGTAATAATTAAAGTTCCTTTTATATTTATTTTTCCTAGAGAAATACCTTCTTTAATAGTTTTCCTTATATCTTCTATAATACTTTCTATTAAATCATCAATAACTAGCTCAACTCTTTTATGAAGTCTTTGTTTGTAATTACTATCTTCAAAGAGTTTAATTAATTTTTCTTGAGGAAGAATATGTTCTTCTATTGTTTTTGCAATGGCTTCAGCTATTTCTTTTCTTCTTCTTGGAATTAGCCCTGGCGTGAAAGGAATATGTATTCCAAGAATATATTTCGGTTCATAAGGCCTAAAAAGCATTTTTATTGCAAGCCAGTTTGTGATATATCCTATAAAGGCTCCTAAAATAGGAGGAATAAAAAAGTCTGGCTCCATTACATCTCCAGAGAAAGCTCCCTTTCTATAAGGGAGCTTTTTTTAATCATATATTTTCTCTTTTTTCTTCTCTGGAGTAAATAATTCAGCCTTTTCTATGTAGTCTCCTTGAGCAAACTCTATTCCAAGTTCTTGAAGAACATTTAAATCTTCTGGTTTTTCTATATTTTTAGCAATAACTTTTATTCCAAGTTCATCTGAGATATTTTTTATACTTTTTATAAATTTTCTTTTCCAGCTATGTTTTTCAAGATTATCTGTTAAACGTTTATCAAGTTTTATATATGAAATAATACCTTCTTCTCCTAAATCTATAAGGTCTTTTATAGAACTTGTTGCTGTTCCAAAATTATCAATAGCAAAGTGTAGTCCAAAACTTCTTTTTATATCTCTTAAATCTTTTATATTTCTAAGAACATCAGCTTCAGATATTTCAAAAACTGTTTTATCTCTAATTGAGAGAATATCTTGAGCAATTGTATTTCCAATATTCTCAACTTTATAAAGAGTGAAAGGACTTAGATTTAAAAATAAAACACTTCTATCTTTAATTTCTGGGTATATTTCTTCTTTTACTGTTTTTAAAACTATCTGGTCTATTAAGGCTATATGACCTGTTCTAAATGCAAGGTGTATAAATTTTTCAGCTCCTATGTATTGTCCTTTTTTATCTTTGATTTTAGATAGAAGTTCATATCCAATTCTCTCTTTAGTTTTTAAATTTACAATAGGTTGAAGGAAAGGATATATTTCTCCTTTTTTTATTGCTTCATCTAAAAGATTTTCAAGTTCTTTGTCTCCAATAGCATATTTAGACATATCTCTTTTTATATCTAAAATTTTGCTATCTTTTCTTTCTACATTTTTAAGTTTTTCAAGATTAATCTCAAGAGTTGATATCATTTCTTCAAAATCTGGCTCTGTTCCAACCTGTTTATAAATACTAGTAGCTATATATGTAGCTTTTGGTGAGAAGAAAGAGGAATATTTAGGTGTGTTTAGTTTTATAGAAGATATTACATCTTTTAGATTTTCTATTAAAATTTGCTCATCTATATCTTTTTTAATAACAATACCAAAAAGGTCATCTCCTAATCTACCTACAGAAAAATCAGCATCGAAAGTTTCCATAAAACTTTTAACCATTTTTGCTGTTCGAGATAAAACTGTATCTCCGAATTTAGAGCCATATACCTCATTTATATATTTAAAGTTATCAATATCAAAAAGAACTAAAATAATTTTTTCTCCATGTTCAGCTTTTTCATAAATAGTTTTTAAATTTTTAAGAAATCTATTTTTTGTTGCAACTCCTGTAACTGCGTCTATATTATATATTTCCTTAAGCTTTTTGTAGGCTTCAGAAATTTCCTGATTCTTTCTTTCTAATTCTTCTTTTGTTTTTATAAAACTTGTTATATCTCTTGAGATACCAAGGATAGCTATAGGCCTTCCAAGTCTATCAAAGAGAGGCGTTTTAATAACATCAAAATAATACTTTTCCCCATTTTTTTCTACTACTTCTATTGAGTGAGAAGATTCTCTTTTTTCTAGAGCCTGCATATCACTGTATATACACTGTTTTGCAACTTCTGGAGGTAAAAACTCAATATCATTTTTACCTATAATCTCTTCTTTCTTATGACCAAATAAATCTGCAAAGGCCTGATTTACATAAACAAATCTGAGATTAAGGTCTTTTATCCATATAGGGTCTGGGGTTGTGTCTAAAACCTTTGTAAATAAAACCTGAAGCTTATCCTTCCACTCATTACTGAGCCAATCTATATTTTTATATATCTCATCAGAAAAAACATTTTCTTCTAGATATAAAGCCTCCTCTATTAATTGAGTTACTAATTTAGATACAGATAGTTCTTTTTCTTGAGATAAGTCTTTTAACCTTTTTAATAAGTCATTATCGATAGCTATACTTAATATTTTCTTCCTTTCTGACATTGCTAAACCTCTTTTTAATAATTTTTGCCCTCTTATTATTCATAATTATTTATAAATTTTTCATGAAAGTTCGTATTCGTTTTCTTTTTTCTTTTGAGATTTTTTCATCTTTGTAGATAACCTCTAAAATTTCTTTTGCAAATTCAAACGCAAACTTTCGTAAATTTCTATTTTCTATACGGTTAACAAACTCTAATAAAGTTTCGTTTTTTTCTTTCTTATAGCCGTGTTTTTCTAGTTTTTTGTAAAACTTATGAAGATAAAACTTAACTTCATTCTTTTTATAGTAAATATATATTGCTATTGAAAAAAATATTATAAAATTAATAACTAAAATCGCAACATATGAAAGGTTGATATTTATATTCGGTATTTTTGCCTTTTCTTTTAGGGAGTTTATAGCTGAAATTTGGCTTTTTAAGTCAAAGTTAATAATTACTTTAATCCATAAGTAATTTATAGTATCTA
>JAADDV010000112.1 GCA_013153795.1 Aquificota bacterium
AATATCAACAATTCAGGTAGAAAAGCTTTTTCTTTTATACTCAATTTCAACGATTCCTACGTTTCCTTTATCTGGTTTGTTTTCCATATATACAGTAGAAATTTTTATTGACTTTGTTAACTTATAGCTAATATAGCTTCCTAAGTTGTAAGAAGGTAATAAAGCTATTGGATTATTAACAAACATAGAATTTAAAAATTGAGTGTGTTCGTCATTTGCATATTTATTTACATCAATAAAGCTCGTAGAGTCTATAATTCCTGCAATAATAGTAAACCTATGAAGTTTTTTCTGATAAAAAAGTTCTAAAAGATATTTTCTACCTGAATTGTTGATATTTTTTAAATATGCTTCTAAATCATCAGCTGTTGATGGAAAAGTATATCCCTTGTTTTCTAGTTTTGAAATAATCCCATTTCCAAATGTTAAGGAAGCATTAATAAAAATTTCATCACCATTATTAAAGACTATCGAGCTAAAAATATGGCTTGTATTGTAAAGAGCACCATAATTTTCTATCTGTTGATACACAGTTGTATTTACAAAATTGAAAAAGTGCTTATGTAAAAAATGTTCTATAACAAAAGGTTTTTGTATTTCTTGAGGAATACAAGTCCTAGAAAATAAAAACAATATTATTGCTATTAATATATTTTTTATATTTTTCATTTTTATTTTTCCATTTTTTCATAAAATTTATAAAATTGTGATATATACTGAGATTTAATCTCATTTAATAAAGTATTAATAGCATGATTGTGGCTAAAAGTCAACGAAAAAATGCCAATAATTTTGACTAAGGTCAATGTTTAGTAGGCTAATAAATCCTAACTTTAAAGTGAAACAGTTAAATTTTGGGAGGATTATAATGAAAAAATTTCTCTTTATGATGCTTTCTGCTGGAATTATTTCTTTGCCTTCTTTAGCTGATGATGTTAATAACACAAAAAATGAAGCAAAACAGGTCAAGCAAGAAGTAAAAGAAGAAAAACAAGAAAATAATTTAGAACAGCAAATAGAAAAATTAGCTAAAGAATATGGTTGTTCAGGGTGTCATGCAGTAGATAAAGTAGTTGCAGGGCCTCCTTATAGAGTAATAGCCAAAGAATATAAAGATAAACCAAATGCTAAAGAGACATTAGTTAAAAGCGTTCTTGGTGGTTCTATGATGAAATGGCAGGCAAAAGCTAAAAAATATGGAATAAAAATAAAGATGGCATATATGCCAGCGCAACACGGAGTAGATAAAGAGAAAGCGGAAAAAATAATAGAGTTAATTTTAAAACTTGATACAGATAAATAATTTGTGTTAGGCTTTAACAAAAAACAAACGCAAATAACCAGGTAAAGGAGGTTTAAAGCAATGAAAAAAAACCTTGGGCTGGGATTGGCCTCAGCCGCTTTGTTTAGTTTATTTTCTTTTTCAGCTCAAGCTCAAAGTCCAGCAGAAAAAGTTTATGTTCCACATGGAAAGCATGATAAGTATTATGCTTTCTTATCTGGCGGTTATAATGGTCAGATAGGAGTTTATGGACTTCCTTCAGGAAGACTTTTAAAAGTCATTCCAGTATTCTCTGTTTTTCCTATGAATGGATATGGATATTCTGAAGAAACAAAAGCAATGCTTAACACGAGCTATGGATGGATACCATGGGGTGATACTCACCATCCAGAACTTTCTCAAACAGATGGTGTGCCTGATGGTAGATGGCTTTTTATTAACGAAAACAATACACCAAGGGTGGCAAGAATAGACCTTAGAACTTTTGAAACAGAAGAAATATTAGAAATACCTTTCTCAGCAGGAAACCACGCATCATCATTTATTACTCCAAACTCTGAATATATTACAGCATCTACAAGATTTTCAATTCCAATTCCTCAAAAAGATGTACCTATAGCTGAATATGCAAAGTATTTCAAAGGAACAATTACATTTGTTAGAGCTGACAAACCAGGAAAAATGGATGTTGCATTTCAAATTCTTGTTCCTGGATATGATTATGACCTAGCTCACTGTGGAAAAGGACCATCAAACGGGTGGTGTTTCTTTACTTCATACAATACAGAGCAAGCTCATACTCTTCTTGAAATAAATGCTTCACAAAAAGATAAAGACTTTATTGCTGCTGTAAATTGGAAAAGAGCTGAGCAATGTATAGCAGAAGGAAAATATAAAGAAGTTGAGACAAAATATGCTCATAACTATAGACCACCTGAAGGAGATAGATTTGCAAAAACTGAATGGAAAACAAAAGTAAAATGGATTATTCCTAAAGAATGTCCTGGTGTTATCTATTATCTTCCAACTCCAAAATCTCCTCACGGAGTTGATGTAACTCCTGATGGAAAATACATCATCGGTGGTGGAAAACTTGCAACAGTTATTCCTATTCACTCATTTGATAAGATGATTAAGGCTATAGAAAACAAACAATTTGCAGGAGAAGTGGAAGGTATTCCTATCTTAAAATATGAAGCAATAAACCACTGTGAACTTCCTAACCCATGTCTTGGACCATTACATACAGAATTTGATGGTAGAGGTTTAGCTTATACTTCATGTTTCATTTCTTCAGATGTTGTTATTTATGATTATCAAAAATGTGAAATTGTTGGAAGAGTTCCAACATATTACTCTGTTGGCCATTTAATGATTCCTGGAGGAGATTCTGCTAAACCTTGGGGTGAGTATCTATTACCAATGAACAAAATTACAAAAGATATTTTCTTACCAACAGGTCCAGAGCTTCCTCACGCAGGACAACTTTATGATATTTCTGCAGACCCAAGAAAGACTAAACCTCAACTTTTACTCGATGTTGCAGAACTTGGAGAGCCTCACTATGCACAAGCTATCCCTGCAGAATTAGTTGCTCCTAAAACTCTGAAAATTTTTGAACTTGAAAAAAATAATCATCCATATGTAACAAAATCAGAAGAAGAAGCTAAAGTTGTAAGAAAAGGAAATGAAGTTCATGTTTATATGACTGCAATAAGATCTCACTTTACACCTGATAATATAGAAGGTGTAAAAGTTGGGGACACTGTTTACTTCCACGTAACAAATATCGAGCAGGACTGGGATATTCCTCACGGATTTGCAGTTATAGGAGCTAAAACATCTAATATTCTTATAATGCCTGGAGAAACTCTTACTATAAAATGGACTCCTAAAGCACCTGGAGTATATCCTTTCTATTGCACAGACTTCTGTTCAGCACTTCACCAAGAAATGCAAGGTTATGTAAGAGTATCTCCTGCTGATGCTAAAGTTCCTATTAAATATGGAACAGGAGATGAAATGAAAACAGTTCAATAAGGAGGATAAAAATGAGCTGGATATCTCGAGGGCTAATTGCCCTCGCTTCTTT
This sequence comes from Aquificota bacterium, assembly GCA_013153795.1. GTDB lineage: Bacteria > Aquificota > Aquificia > Aquificales > Hydrogenothermaceae > JAADDV01. The sequence continues at coordinate 3,375 of JAADDV010000112.1, forward strand.
AATCTTAATAGGTGTATTTTTTGTTCCTTTATGGAAAATTACTTTATGGGCTCCTCAGTATCCTGAAGGATTAAGTATGTATATATGGGTCAACAAAATAACTGGGGGAAATCCTCACGACTTATACAATATAAACCTTTTAAATCATTACATAGGAATGAAACCTATAAAACCTGAAGAAATTCTTGAGCTAAAAATAATGCCTTTTATTTTTGGATTTTTTATTGTTTTGGGACTTATAACAGCCATAACAGGAAACAAAAAACTTTTATATACCTGGGTTATCTTATTTATTATAATAGGTATTATAGGAATAGCAGATTTTTATAGATGGGAATATGATTATGGACATAATCTTGACCCTAGAGCACCTATAAAAATTCCAGGTGTAGCATATCAACCACCTCTTATAGGATGTAAAAAACTTCTTAATATGGAAGCTTGTTCTTTTCCGGATAAAGGAGCTTATATTGCCGTAGTTTCGGTTTTATTAGGTATGATAGCAGCAGGGATAGAAAAATTTAGAAAATAGAGGCAAGGATGAAAATAACAAATTTTATAAAAAAACTTATATTTGTAGCACCGGCTGTAATTTTTTTTCTAATATCCTGCGAAAAATCAAATAAACCTGTCCCAATAAATTATGGAGTAGATGAATGTGCTCATTGCAGAATGAAAATAACTGACCCAAGATATGGCTCTGAGCTTTTATTAAAAACAGGAAAACCTTATAAGTTTGATAGCATAGAGTGTTTAGCAGCCTTTTATATAGAAAATAAAGAAAAACTTCCAATAGTTTATTTATGGGTGCCAGATTTTCTTACAAAAACTTTTATAGAAGCCCCAAAAGCTTATTATCTTCATTCAAAAAATCTTCCTAGTCCTATGAGTTTAAATATATCAGCCCATAAAACAAAAGAAAATTTAGAAAAAGTAAAATCAAAATACGGTGGTGAAGAATTAGACTGGCAAGGAGTTTTAAATCTTGTTAAAAAAGAATGGATTGAAAAAAAAGATAAAGTCCATTCCCATCATTAAAGAATAATGATAAAAAAATATATATGGATAATATTAATTATATTCTTTTCTTCCCAATATTCCCAAGGGAAAACTTTTGTTGTCTGTAAAAGTTGCCCTATATCTTCAATAAAAGAAGCTCTCAAAATTGCTCAGGACAATGACACTATTCTGGTTAAAAAAGGTTTATATAAAGAAGGAAATATCGTAATAAAAAAGCAGATAAAATTACTAGGAAGAGATTATCCAGTAATAGATGGAGAAAAAAAACATGAAGTGATTACGGTAAAAGCTCATAATGTTTTAATAAAAGGCTTTATTATTCAAAATTCTGGCAAAAGTGATATAGAAGATATAGCAGGAGTAAAATTTAATCGAGTAAAAAATGGAAGGATTGAAAACTGTATTATAAAAAACAACTTTTGGGGAATATATTTTGCAGCCTGCAAAAATGGTGTCATAAAAAACAACAAAGTTATTGGACCTGCAAGTTTAAAATATTTAAAACATGCTTTTGGTTCTACAATAGAGACGAACTTTGGGAACGGTATTCATCTTTGGCACTGTAAAAATATGCTTGTTGAAGGAAATCATATAAAAGGACATAGAGACGGTATTTATTTTGAGTTTGTTAAAAAAAGCACAATTATCCGAAACGTTAGCGAAGAAAATCTAAGATATGGACTTCACTTTATGTTTTCCCATAGGGATAACTACATAGGAAATACTTTTAGAAAAAATGGAGCTGGCGTTGCTGTTATGTATACAAAGTATGTTTACATGGCAGATAATAGATTTGAATATAACTGGGGAGGAGCTTCATATGGCCTTCTTCTAAAAGAGATTTACGACAGCTATATATACCACAATGTTTTTTACAAAAATACAACAGGAATATTTGCAGATAATACAAACAGAACTGTGATAGAAGAAAATAACTTTGTTGAAAATGGCTGGGCTATAAGGATATGGGCAAACTCCCAAGATAATCTAATAAAACACAACAACTTTATAGCAAATACATTTAACGTTGTAACGAATTCTTTCCAGAACCCAAACAAATACACAGAAAACTACTGGAGTGATTATAAGGGATTTGATTTAAATAGAGATGGAATAGGAGACATTCCATATAGACCTGTTTCTTTATTTGGATACTTAACAGAAAACTATCCTCAATCAGTTATTCTTATGAGAAGTTTTCTTATATACTTATTAGACCTAACAGAAAGAATGTTTCCAATGCTTATTCCTTCTAAGCTTGTAGATGAAAAACCATTAATGAGGCCATTTAAGTGGTAGAAGTTAAAAATCTGTATAAAAGATTTGGAAAACAGGAAGTTTTAAAGAATATAAATCTGTCTTTAGATAAAGGAAAAGTTGTTGCTATACTAGGTCCAAATGGCTCAGGGAAAACAACTCTTATAAAATCTATACTTGGACTTGTTATACCAACTTCTGGTGAGATATACGTAAAAGGAGAGCCAGTAAAGAAAAGCTGGAACTACAGAAGATTCATAGGATACATGCCTCAGATAGCTGTTTTTCCAGAAAATTTAACTCTTAAAGAACTTGTAAACATGCTTATAGATATAAGAAAAGAAAATTTTGACAAAGATATAGAACAGGAGTTTTTAGATAGGTTTAAGCTTGATGTCTATATGGATAAAAAACTAAAAAATCTCTCTGGAGGAACAAAACAAAAAGTAAGTGCTTTAATAACATTTATGTTTAATCCTGAGATTTTTTTCTTAGATGAGCCAACTGTTGGACTTGACCCTGTATCAAGTAGTTTTTTAAAAGACAAAGTAAAACAGCAGACAGAGAAAGGGAGGCTTGTAGTTTTAACATCTCATATAATGAGCGAAGTAGAAGAGATGGCAGATGAAATTGTTTTTCTGCTGGAAGGAAAAATCTATATTCAAGGAACTGTAAAACAGATAATAGAAGATTCTGGTGAGAAAAACTTAGAAAGAGCCATAGCAAAGCTTATGGAGAAGGGTTACAATGCTTAAACTTTTAAAATACGAATTTTTTAATATGTATAGAAACAAGTGGATTATTTTTTACTTTCTGTTTTTTCTTGTTTTAACATCTGTTTTGTTCTATTTTACCCATTCTCCTGCAAAAGTTGTTTCTACGCTTTTAAATATTGTTATTCTTGTTGTTCCTCTCATAAGCCTTATTCTTGGAACAATTTTTTTGTATGATTCAAGAAATTTTATAGAGCTCTTACTTTCACAGCCA
>JAADDV010000134.1 GCA_013153795.1 Aquificota bacterium
ATTCTTTTTAATGAAATTTATACTGTCTTTGATAAAAATCTTTCCTATGTCCTTAATAAGTTTGCCGAAAAGGGCTTTTAATTTTTAAAATCAATACATAAAATGTTTTTATCTATTTGATTATTTTTTTAATTCCTTTTATACTATTGTGTCTACTTACAATTCTTTATAATTTCATTTCTTACCCTAAAGCATTTTATAGGAGGTATAAATTAATTATGGCTAAAGTAAAAATGAAAACTAATAAAACAGCTGCAAAAAGATTTAAAGTTACTGCAAAAGGAAAGATTAAATACTGGAAAGGTGGTGTTTCTCACTATAATACAAAGAAAACAAGAAAAAGAAAAAGACAAGGAAGAAAACCTCAATATGTTCCTGAAAATCTAAAAGATAAAGTCGCAGCATTAATACCTTACGAAGTTTAAAAGGAGGAGAATATAAATGAGAGTAAAAGGACCTTCATCTAAAAAGCATAAAAAGAAAATTTTAAAACTTGCTAAAGGATATTATGGACAAAAACATAGGTCTTATAGAAGAGCAAAAGAGCAAGTTTTTAGGTCTTTACAATATGAATATAGAGATAGAAGACTTAGAAAAAGAGATTTTAGAAAACTATGGATTCAAAGAATAAATGCTGCTGCTAGGTTGAATGGTCTTTCTTACAGCAGATTTATTCATGGACTTAAACTTGCTGGTATAGATTTAGATAGAAAAGTTTTAGCAGATATAGCAGTTACAGACCCTGAAGGATTTGCAAAACTTGCAGAAACAGCTAGAAATGCTCTTTCCCAATCTCAAAATGCAGCATAAAAATTAAAAGGTGAAGGTGTGGAGCTAAAAAAACAAATACAAGCTTTAGGAGAAGAAGCTAAAAAGCTTATTTCTGAAGCTATTGATATAGAAAAGCTTAATCAAATAAGAGTTGAGTTTTTAGGAAAAAAGGGAAAACTAAAAAATATATTAAAAACACTAGGGAAGCTTTCTCCTGAAGAGAGAAAAGAGATAGGACAGCTTGCAAATAAGATAAAGGAAGAGTTAGAGCAGCTTTTAAAAGGAAGACAGGAAGAGCTTAAAAAGAAAGCTTTAGAAGAAGAACTTTCAAAAAATAAAATAGATATAACTCTTCCACCTCACTGGATAGAAGCTGGAGCTTCACACCCTGTTATCTCAACTCTTATAGAAATATCTGAAACATTTATCTCTATGGGATTTTCTGTAGCAGAAGGTCCTGAAGTAGAAAAAGAAGAGTATAACTTTGATATGCTCAATATTCCTAAAGACCATCCTGCAAGAGATATGCAGGATACGTTTTTTTTAAATAATGGAGATGTGCTTAGAACCCATACCTCTCCTGTTCAGATAAGAACAATGCTCAAACAAAAACCTCCTATAGCTGTTATAGCTCCTGGAAGGGTTTACAGAAAAGATGCAGACCCAACCCACTCACCTATGTTTCATCAGATAGAAGGACTTTTAGTAGATGAAAATGTTACATTCAGAGACCTAAAAGGAATACTAAAAGTTTTCCTTGAAACAACATTTGGGAAAGATATTCCTATAAGATTTAGGCCAAGCTACTTTCCTTTTACTGAACCTTCAGCCGAAGTTGATATAGGATGTACTGTATGTGGTGGAAAAGGATGTAGAGTGTGTAAAGGGACTGGTTGGCTTGAGATATTAGGCTGTGGAATGGTTGACCCCAATGTTTTCAAAGCTGTTGATATAGACCCAGATAAATATACAGGATTTGCATTTGGCTTAGGTGTAGAAAGAATAGCTATGCTTAAATATAGAATTACAGATATAAGGCTTTTATTTACAGGAGACTTAAGATTTAATCACCAGTTTAAGGGGATACGATGAGAGTTCCTTACTCATGGATTAAAGAGTTTGTTGATGTAGATAAAACAGTTGAAGAAGTTGTTGAGAGACTTAATGAAACAGGTATTGAGGCGACATATGAAAAATGGGGTGAATATATTCCCAATATAATAACTGTAAAGATTATTTCTGTTGAAAAACATCCTGAAAGGGACAAACTTTTTGTATGCAAAGCAACAGATGGAAACAGAGAATACCAGATAATAACAGGTGCAGATAATGTAAAAGAAAATACTGTTGCTATTCTTGCAAAAGAAGGAGCTGTTATACAGGGAGTAGAGATAAAAAGAAGAAAGTTTGGTTCTTTAGAATCTGAAGGGATGTTTTTATCTTTAGAAGAGCTTGGTCTTGCAGAAAGTTCTGAAGGAATTTTGCTTCTTCCAGAAGACACACCAATAGGAGAAGATGCAAATAAAATTCTTGGACTTGGTGAAGACTATATTATTGAAATAGAAATAACCCCAAATAGAGGAGATGCTCTTTCTGTAAGGGGTCTTGCAAGGGAAATAGGTGCTATCTTCGGTATAAAAAGAAAAGAAAAATTTCCTGTTATATCTATAGCTGAAGAAGAAGAACCACAAATAGAAGTTTTAACAAATAAATGTCACAGATATAGAGGAATAATAATAAGAAATATTCATATAAAACCTTCTCCTTGGGATATTCAACTAAAACTTCTAAAATCAGGACAAAATCCTATAAATAATGTTGTTGATATAACAAACTACATTCTTCTTCAAGAAGGACAGCCTTTACATGCTTTTGATTTAGATAAAATAAAAGGAAAAATTATTGTAAGGCATGCAAAAGAAGGGGAAAAAATAAAAACTCTTGATGGAGAAGAAAGGCAACTAAAAGAAGGAGACTTGATAATAGCTGATGAAGAAAAACCAATAGCTATTGCTGGTATTATAGGAGGAGATAATACAAAAGTAGATGAAAATACTAAAAATGTTCTTTTAGAAGCAGCCGTTTTTGATAATATTCAAGTAAGAAAAACAGCTAAAAGACTTGCTATATCTACAGACTCTTCTTATAGATTTGAAAGAGGTGTAGATATAGAAAATCTTCCAAATGCACAAGATAAAGCTTTAGAGCTAATAGAGAAAACAGCTAATGGAAAAATTACAGGAGATAAAGATATATATTTAAAGCCTTATATTCCAAAAGAAATAAAACTCAGAGAAAAAACTACTGAAAGAATTTTAGGAGTTTTTATTTCTAGAAAAGAAGCTAAAGAATTTTTAAACAGATTAGAAATACCAACTGAAGAAACTGATGATGGGACAATTTCTAAAATACCTGCATTTAGAGCATTAGATTTAGAAAGAGAAATAGATTTAGTAGAGGAAGTTGGAAGATTAAAAGGGTTAAATACCTTTAAAGAAACATATCCCAAGGTATCAACTCAAAACTTTAGAAAAAGTGAGGAGTTTTTATTTGAAGTAAGAACAAGAGACTTTTTTAAAGATAATGGTTTAGATGAAGTTGTCACATATACTTTTGTTAGTGAGGAAATTTTTGAAATACTTGGAATTCCTGTTCCTAAAATTCAAATTCAAAATTATCTTGTAAAAACTCAAAAAGTAATGAGAGATAATTTAGCTGTATCTCTTATAGGAGTTCTTCAAGAGAATATAAGACACCAAATTAAAGATGTATCTATTTTTGAAATTTCTTCCACTTTTTTTGAAAAACATGAAGAAATAAGAGCAGGAGTTTTATTAACAGGAGAGTTTATAAAGGGATTTTCTTATTCTCAGGAAGAAAAAACTTTCAATACAACTGAAAAATGGGATTTTCTTAAAGCTAAAGGTTTAATCCATAGTTATTTAGTTTCTATTGGAATGAAAGATATAGATTATAGACCTTCAGATAAACCTTACTTAAATCCATATGAAAGTGCTGATATATATATAGAAAATCAATATGTTGGCTATATTGGGAAAATACATCCCGAAAAAGCAGATAAACTGGAAATTCCAAAAGACACATGGATAGGAGAGTTAAAACTTAGATATGTCCCTAGAGATATAAAAGAAGATAATCTAAAAGATGGATATCTTTATACTTTTTATATACAGAAAAAAACTCCTGTGTATAAAGAATTACCTAAATTCCCAGCTGTAAAAAGAGACCTCGCTTTTGAAGTTGACGCCTCTTTGGATGTGAATAAATTATTATCAAAATTAAAAGCTGCTTCAAAATTTATAACTAAAGTTGAGCTCTTTGATATTTATTTCTTAAATAAAGAAAGAAAAAGTGTTGCTGCTTCTGTAGAATTTAGAGCTGAAGATAGAAGTCTTTCTGATGAAGAAGTAAACGCTGAAGTTGAAAAGATTTTAGAAAAGCTTAAAAAGGAAATATCTAACTTAAAATTAAGAAGCTAGGAAGGTTTAACGCGGTAATGATAGAGATTTCATATATATATAAATTGAATAAAGAAACCTGCGGGGCGCGATAGGGATGAGACGGTAGTTTCTGGGCTATAGCTACCAATTAGGGAGCTCTACATTCCGTGTATCCCGTGGGAGCACGGTGCGAGCACCCACGTTTTGTTAGGGTCCAGAAGCAGGACTCAACATCCCGTCGGCCCTCCGCGGGGCTTTATATAAAGCCACCGCGTGACCTTCCAGTTATTGGGAGGTCAGATTGAAAAATTCTATTAGGGAGGCTCTTCTTCAAGAAAGAGAGCTATATTCTCCAACAAATGAAGAAATTGAAAATATCAAAAAGAGATTTTTCTCTTTACCAAAAGTAAAAGCGTCAAAGTATGTCCTTTTATATTTTCCTCATAAAAAAGAAGTCAATACCCTTCCAATAATAGATGAGCTTTTAAAACAAAAGAAAGTCATTTTATTACCAAAAGTCAAAGATAAAGATATTCTTCCAATTCAAGTAAAAAACCTTTCAACTTTAAAAAGTGGTTATGCAGGAATAAAGGAACCTGAGGGAAATCCTGTTTCTCCAGAAATAATTGATGTTATTGTTATTCCAGGAATAGCTTTTGATAAAAGAGGTTATAGACTTGGATATGGAAAAGGTTTTTACGACAGATTTTTAAAAAAAACAAAAGGATTAAAAGTAGGGCTAGCATATGATTTTCAGGTTTTAGATAAACTACCAAAGGAAGAACATGATGTTCCAGTAGATATTCTGATAACCCCTACAAAAACAATATATATAAAGGAGGAAAAAAATGATTGATTTAATATTAGAGATATCGGCATTAGCAGCAAGTGGAGCTGCAGGTTTTATAGTCTGTAAAAAAACAATTGGAAAAAAATTAAAAATCAAAGAAGAACAAGCTAGAAGAATTATTTTAGAAAGAGACAGAATAGAAGAAGAAGCTAGAAAAAAAGCAGAAGAAATAATTAAAGAAGCTAAAGAAAAAGCCAAACTAGAAGCAGAAAAAATAATCAGAGAAGCTGAAGATTTAAAACAAAAACAAGAAATACTTATAGAAAAAGAAATTTTAAAAAGAAAACAAGAATTAGAATTAGAGTTTAAAAAAGAAAGAGAAGAACTTCAGGAACTTGAAAAAACGTTAATGGCAAGAGAAGCACAGCTAGAAAAAAGACTAGCAAGGGTTGAACACAGAGAAGAAGATTTAGATAGAAAGTGGGAAGAGATTAAGAAACTTGAAGAGGAAATAAGAAATATTCAAAAAGAAATAGAAGAAAAAGAAGCTAAGCTTAAAGCAGCTGAAGAACAGTATATGCTTGAGCTTCAAAGAATTGCTTCAATGACAAAAGAGGAAGCAAAAGAAGAGCTTATGAGAAGAGTTGAAGAGGAGGCAAAACTTGAAGCTGCTAAGCTTGCAAAAGAGATAGAAGACCAAGCTAGAAAAGAAGCAGAAAAAGAAGCAAAATGGAACCTTGTTACAGCTATACAGAGACTTGCACCAGAAATTACAACATCTTACACAATATCTGTTGTTGACCTGCCGTCAAACGACCTTAAAGGAAGAATAATAGGTAGAGAAGGAAGAAATATTAGAGCATTTGAGATGGAAACAGGAGTAGACCTGATTATTGATGATACACCAGATATTGTTACAATCTCATCTTTTGACCCTCTTAGAAGAGAAATAGCGAAAAAATCTTTAGAAAGACTTATAGCAGATGGAAGAATCCATCCAGGAAGGATAGAAGAAGTTGTAGGAAAAGTTAAAGAAGAAATGGAAGAACATGTTAGAAAGCTGGGAGAAGAAACATGCCTTGAACTTGGATTTACAGACGTCCATCCAGAGCTTTATTACTACATAGGAAAACTTTACTACAGAACATCTTATACACAAAATGTTCTTCTACATACAAAAGAAGTTGCATATCTTGCAGGAATGATGGCTGCAGAACTTGGGCTTGATGAAAAGGCAGCAAGAAGAGGAGGTCTTATGCATGATATAGGAAAATCTATTTCTCACGAAGTTGGAGGTTCTCACTCAAAAGTTGGAGCTGAGCTTGCAAAAAGATATGGAGAACCTGATGTTGTGATAAATGCGATACTGTATCATCATAATGATGAACCTGCAAGATATCCAGAGGCTGTTTTAGTAGCGGCAGCCGATGCCCTTTCAGCAGCCAGACCAGGAGCAAGAAGAGAAGCTCTACAATCTTACATAAACAGACTTGAAAAAATAGAGGCTATTGTAAACTCCTTTGAAAACGTAGAAAAATCTTTTGCAATTCAAGCAGGAAGAGAAGTCAGAATTAT
>JAADDV010000117.1 GCA_013153795.1 Aquificota bacterium
AAAAATATTTTTATAGAAACAGCTTTAGCTATACATAAAAAGACAAAAGTTTTTTTTCAAAAGAAAGAATATGACCTTTCTAACTGGGAAAAAATTACTGTTGATGAAGCTTTTTATAAATATGCTGAAGTATATCCTGATGAATATGAAAAAATGGTTTCTCTTATAAGAGAAAAACTTCACTTTGCAGGTTCAAATTTAGACTATGAAACAGCTTTTTTTCTTATTTATTCTCATTTTGTAGAGCCAAATTTAGGTAAAGAAAAACCTACTTTTATATATGATTATCCTCCAGAATTTTCAGCTTTAGCAAAAATAGTAAATGGGAAAGGAAAAAGATTTGAAGCTTATATCAATGGTTTAGAGTTAGTAAATGGATATTATGAAGAAAACAATCCTGAAGAAATAAAAAAAAGATTTAATGCTGATATACAAAAAAAGAAAAAAGAAATCGGAGAAAATTTCCCTATAGACAAAGAATTTTTAGAAAGTTTAAGAAATCTTCCAGAATGTAGTGGTGCTTCCCTTGGAGTTGACAGGCTTATGATGGTCTTGTTAAATAAAGATAACATTAAAAGTATTTAAGGAATAACTTTGAATATTCTTTTTGAAGAAAGAAATCCTTTCTCAAAAAAAGTAAAAAGTCGAGTCAAATATTTTAAAATTTGGCTTTATAACATTCTTGAAAATGAAAATAGTCCCTACAATCAAATTTATAATATTTTTGCTCTTTTTATTGTCCTAACTTCGTCTATAGGCGTTGTTTTAGAATATACTCCTATAGAAACAGAGCTTCCTCCAGATTTAGAAAATTTTTTGAATTCTTATGAAGAAATAGCTTTATGGTTTTTTGTCCTTGAATATATAACAAGATGGTGGGTAATATCAAATTTTACAGATGATTTTAAAAATGCACTTATTACTTATGAAGCTAAAGGAAATAAAAAATATATTTATGCCTTTTTTGATGCTTTAAAACCAAAATTAAGATGGATGAAAACTCCTTATGCAATAATAGACCTTTTATCTATTCTCCCTATAATCAGACCTCTTAGAGCTTTTAGAATTTTAAGAGTTTTAAGACTTTTAAAAATAATAAGATATGGGGGGGCTATAAAAAGCTTTTTATCAGCTTTAAAAGAACAAAGTTATTTATTTCTTTTTATATTTTTATCTATTATCACATGGATAGTTTTATTATCCCAACTTGTATACATATTCGAGTATAACCATGGAAATGAAACTTTTAAATCTATGTGGCACGCCATATACTGGGGAATAGTTACTATTTCAACAGTAGGATATGGAGATATTTATCCTATCTCTGATGAAGGCAGACTTATAACATCTATAATGATTGGAGGCGGCGTTGTTTTAGTTGCTGTTTTAACAGGTTCTTTTTCTGCAGCTTTAGTAAGCAGACTTATGACTTTAAAAGAAGGAGCTTTAAAAATGGATAATTTAGAAAATCATATTATTATCTGTGGTTGGAATGAGACAGCAGAAGAAATAGTAGAGCAAATATTATCAATGAAAATAGAAAAAGAAAAACCTGTTGTAATAGTAACAAATGTCCCTAAAGAGGAAATAGATATTGAACTTCCTAGAGATATTTTTTACAAAAAAGGAGATTTTATTCATGAAAGTGTTTTGATGGAAGTAGGAATAGAAAAAGCTGAGCATGTAGTTATAGTAGCTGAAAGAGAGGAAGGTCTTTCTGAAAGAAATATCGATGCTCGAACAGCTTTAGCTGCAATGCTTGTAAAAACTCTTAATCCAAAAGCTCATTTATATGTAGAAGTTTTATTAGATGAAGATGCAGATATTTTCCAAAGAAGAATGAGAGTTCAAGAAGTTATCATTCACGGACAAATATTAGGAAAAATTTTATTTACAAGTATTTTAAATCCTGGAGCTACATCTTTGATAAAAACATTTGTTGATAAAGAAAAAGGTATTAGAAAAATCCAAGTTAAAAATTTAGGAAAGTTTAAAACTTTCGGAGAGCTTTTATATTTTGCTAGAAAACATGACTACTTACCAGTAGCAATAGAAAGAAGGAAAAAAGTTTATCTAAATCCAAAAGATAGTTTTAAGATATACGATGAAGATTATGTATTTTTAATTCCTTCAGGAGGAGAAGAATAAAACAGCCTCCTTTTATTTGGAGGCTGTTTGAACTTCTGGAAGCTCAGCTTTTGGTTCTTGATTTTGAGAAAAATTAGATTTTTCTTTCTTTAAAGAAATAAACTGGTCATTCAATTTTTGAATAAAAGACCTCGAATCTTCTATGAGTTTTTCAAGTTTAGCTTTTATTTTCTGGCTATCAATACCCATACCAGCTAAAAGATAAGGTTTATACCATTTTGTATGTTTAAGGAAAGCTTTTCTTAAATATTCATTATCTATTTTCTTTGCCATATGTTTAACAATTAAAGACCTTACTCTAAAATGAGCTAAAACAAACAATATAAATGCTAAAGCATATATTCCATACTTTAATAAAGTATTTTCAACAAACGTTGAAGCAAAATAGCTACCTGCTCCAAAAATAGCTAACATAAGAGCATCAGCTATCAACATGTTAGTTCTAAATTTACCTAATAATTTTTTCAGCTCTGGAATAGAATCCATAATTTCTTTCGCTTTCGTTTCTATATTTTTAACTATTCTATAAGCTCTATCTATTGTAACTTTTTCCATTTTCTCTGTAATTTGAGCCAAATCTTCATCTTTTCTTTTCTTTAATCTTTCTGCTATTTCTGGATTATCTATCTTAGCTAAAGACTCATTATAAATTGCATAAAACTTACCACTTACAATACCTTTTTGAGATAAAGCTCTTTGCCATGCTCCAATAATCTCTTCTAAATTATCTTCTTTAGCACATGTATCTATCTGATTTAAGACGTATAAAACCTTGTCAGAATCACTATGTTTTTTGGCTAATTCTACTAAATGATTTAATGTATCTCTCATTGCTCCTGGCTCAGGATGTCTAGCATCAAAGAATATTAAAACAAGGTCTGATAAATCTATAATGTGTTTTGTTATTCTTAAAACAGCATCTCTTTGGAAATCTGCATCAAACCCTGGTGAATCAATAAGGATTTTCCCTTTTATTCTTTCACTATTAACAGCTTTTAGTTGTAAGAATTTGTTTATATTTCTTTCTTCAGGGTCTATCTTTTCTATTTCTTTAGAAATGTTATAAAAAGGAAATCTTGGGTCTGCATCTAAAGCTACTCCTGGTAGAGTAGTAACTTCATCATTTTTTGAATAACATATAACTGTAAATTTGTCGTCTACAGCCTGATTTCCTGTATCTTGAACTTTTTTTCCAAGATATTCATTGATAAAGCTAGATTTTCCAGCACTAAAAGTTCCAAGAATTGATATTAAAGGCCACCATGAAATAAACTCTGTATAAGTTTGATTTTCATCTAATAAACCTATTTTTTTAGCAACCTCATCTAATTCTTTATACTCGTCAATAACATCTACCAGAACAGGATTTTCTTCTAATAAATGCTCTTTTAGTTTTTCGTAACGTTCTTGTGGTGTCATCGGCTACCTTCTCTCTAAAGTTTTGTTAGTGGAAGCTAATATATCAAAAATAAATTGTTATTACAATAAGAAAAATTACGGCTATTTACTTCTTTTTTCAAGATGATTTCATAGATTTTAAATAAAAATATTAACATAAATGAAGAGGTTATTAGTAGTGAATTTAATAATTATTACTGGAGCAACTGCAACAGGAAAAACAGATTTAGCAATAGAGCTAGCAAAAAAAATAAATGGTGAAATAATCAGTGCAGACTCTATGATGGTCTATAAATATATGGATATAGGAACAGCAAAACCATCAATAGAAGAAAGACAGGGAATTCCCCATTATCTTATAGATGTTGTAGAGCCTTCACAGGATTTTTCTGCTAAAGATTTTGTTGAGAAAGCTGATAAAAAAATAAAGGAAATTAAAAATAAAGGAAAAATTCCTATTATCGTAGGAGGAACATGGCTTTATATACAGGCTTTGCTTTATGGTCTAGCAAAAGCTCCAGAAGGAGATTGGGAAATTAGAGAAAAACTATATGCTGAAGATACCAAAAAACTTTATGAAGAACTTAAAAAAGTTGACCCAGATTATGCAAATAAAATTCATTTTAATGATAAAAAAAGAATTATTAGAGCTTTAGAAGTTTTTTACATAACAAATAAACCTTTTTCTCAATTTTTAAAAGAACATTCCTTTGCAGAAAAAAGGTATAGATTTTGCGGTTATGTTATAAATAGACCTAAAGAAAACATAATGGAAAGAATAGAAAAAAGAGTTGAAAAAATGCTAGAAATGGGACTTATTGAAGAAACGGAAAATTTATTAAAAATGGGATTTGAAAAAGCCTTAACATCAATGCAAGCTATTGGCTATAAAGAACTTATTCCCTATATAAAAGGAGAAAAAAAACTTGACGAAGCTAAAGGAGAAATAATAAAAAATACAAAAAAATTTGCAAAAAGACAGTTAAGGGCATTTAGAAGTAAATTTAATGAAAAAAAAGATTGGGAATGGTTAGATATTTCAAGCTATACAAATGAAGAAGTTTTAGATAAAATTATTAAAAAATATTATCAAAAATAATCAAATGGAGGAACTCCCATGAATATTCAAGATGAACTTTTAGAGGAACTAAAAGAAGAAGGAAAAGAGATTACTGTTTATCTTACTAGAGGGACGAGAATAACAGGCAAAATTCTTGCATCAGACCAGTTTACTATTCTACTTGATGTTAATGGAGAAAAACAGCTGATATACAAACACGCTATTAGTACAATCGTTGCTGAAACATAATCTTTTTTAAAAGGGCTTTTAGCCCTTTTATTTTTCTACTTGCTTTAATTTACAATCTGATTATTTTAATCCTCATTAAATATCAAAATCCTAAAGAGAATAAATGAGAGCAATACTAGTTGGAATAAAAACAAAAGAAAAAAATGAAAAAGAGTTAAAAAACTCCCTATCTGAACTTGAGGGTCTTGTAGAAGCTGCTGAAGGAAAAACTCTTGGAAAAATTTATCAAAAAAGAGATTTCCCAGACCCAGCAACATTTATAGGAAAAGGAAAAGTTAAACAGCTTAAAGAACTTGCAGAAGGGATAGAAGCTGATACGATTGTTTTTGATGCTGAGCTAACCCCTGTTCAAATATCAAATATAGAAAAAATAACAGAAGTAGAAGTTTTAGACAGAACAGACCTAATTCTTCAAATTTTCTCAAGAAGAGCCAAAACAAGGCAGGCAAAACTTCAAGTAGAACTTGCAATGCTTGAACATGAACTTCCAAGAATATACGGACAAAAAGGTAAAGCTCTATCAAGAATTGGCGGAGGAATGAAAACAAAAGGAGCAGGAGAAAAACTTGGAGAAATAAAAGTTAGGACAATAAAAGACAGAATAGCAAAAATAAAAAAAGAACTTGAAAGAATAAAAAAACAAAGATATCAACAGAGAAAATGGAGAAATAAAGACCCCCATCTTTTAAAGGTTTCCCTTGTAGGGTACACAAATGTAGGGAAATCAACCCTTTTAAAAAGGCTTACAAAAAGAGATACATTTATATCAGACCAGCTTTTTGCAACACTAGACACAAAAACATCTTTTATAAACTTTCCAGATATAGGAAAAAAAGCTGTTATTACAGATACAGTTGGATTTGTTAAAAATATGCCTAAGGAAATAATGGATGCATTTATGGCAACGTTGGAAGAACTAGAAGAAACAGACCTTATTCTTCATGTAGTGGACATATCAGATGAAAACTGGCAAGAAAAAGTAGAAAGTGTGGATAAGATTTTAAGGAAAATAAACGTCCATGAAAAACCACAGATTTTAGTTTTTAATAAAATAGATAAAGTAATTCCATCACAGGAATATCTTGAAGATAGTGATGCAACTCTTTTGTCTGGAGATAGAGAAAGTGTTATAGTCTCAACAAAAGAAGGCTGGAATATCGACAAACTATATGACCTTTTAAAAAAACATGCTCTACAAAAGCAAACTATATAAATCCTTGAAATCAAAAATACAAACAATAAACTAAAATAAAAATGGAAAATTAGAGAGAAAATCATGATAGTAGCAGAGAAAAAGAAGCTTACTTATGAGGATATAAACAAACTTCCTGAAGGAAATTATGAAATTATAGATGGAGAGATAAAAGAAATGGCACCAGCAGGATTTGAACATGGAAAATATGAATATAAATTTGCTTTCTTTTTTGAGAAACACTTAAAAGATAAAGGCTACATTTCTGTAGGAGAAGTAGGAATTTTAATATCTAAAAATCCTCTAAGAATAAGAGGTGCAGATATTGTATATATAAGTAAGAAGAGAACAAAGGAAGAACCTAAAGGTATTTTAGAGATACCTCCTGACCTTATTATAGAGATAATTTCTCCAAACAACACAATATCGGAAATGGAAGAAAAGATAGAAGATTACTTCTCTATCGGTGTTCCAAAAGTTATCCTTGTTGACCCACAAACAAGAAAGGTTTTTGTTCATGAAAAAGACAAAAAAGAAATAAAAGTTTT
>JAADDV010000150.1 GCA_013153795.1 Aquificota bacterium
GCTGGTTATCAAGATGCAAGAACACTCCAAAGAAGAATAGATAAAATGAAGGCGTGGCTTGACAATCCTGAGCTTCTAGAAGCTGATGAAAATGCAGAATACGCAGCTGTTATAGAAATAGACTTAAACGAGATAAAAGAACCAATTCTTGCTTGTCCTAACGACCCTGATGATGTTGCAACTCTCTCTGAAGTTTTAGCCGATGAGAGAAGACCTAAGAATATAGATGAAGTATTCGTTGGTTCTTGTATGACAAACATTGGACACTTTAGAGCTGTTGGAGAAATCTTAAGAGGAGAAGGACAGGTTCCAACAAGACTATGGATTGTTCCTCCTACAAAGATGGATGAAAGAAGACTTATAGAAGAGGGATATTACAACATATATGGTATAGCTGGGGCTAGAACAGAAGTTCCTGGATGTTCTCTCTGTATGGGTAATCAGGCAAGGGTTAGAGATGGTGCTATTGTTATGTCTACTTCCACTAGAAACTTTGATAATAGAATGGGTAAAGACGCTAAAGTTTACCTTGGTTCAGCTGAAATTGCTGCAATGTGTGCAATCCTTGGAAGGCTTCCAACTGTTGAAGAATACCACAAGTTTATGGAAGAGAAAATCGCAGGAAAAGAAGATAAAGTTTACAAATTCCTTAACTTCCATGAGCTTCCAGAAGAAGAACTTGATATTCTCGTAGCAGACGCATTGTATACTTTCTAAAATTTCTTTCTTTGTCCCCTTCAAATTGAAGGGGACAATTCAAAATTAATTAATAAACGAATTTAATTTTTCCCAAAATTTTTGATAAAAGTAGACTAAGATTTTTGTAAGTTATTGAAAAATTAAAGAAAATTCAAATTATAAGATGATAATAAAGCGATATGGTTTGTGATGCATATCGAAAATTGGGGAATACTTGTTAAATACAAGCTCTTGCTCTTACCCGCTTTGGAAACTGGTTTGAATCCCTTGTCAAGTAAAACTTTTATGTTGAGCATTTAATACTTTGATGTTTTGTAAACTTAATGTTTACCGTTAGTTTGGGCTTCATCCCAGTTTTTGAGGGTATTGCGATAGTTTGTCAAGAATTTAAGTATTTTGTCAGAGTTAGATTCCAAAAATTTAGTTTTAATCTAAAAAACTCCCTAATCTTATTCTTAACTACTTTGGAAACTGGAATAAATCACTTTATCAAGAGCAGTTTTTATGTTAAATGTTTATGCTTTGTTTATTGTTAGCTTGGGACATATCCCACTTTTTTTGAGAGTATTGTGTCTCACATTTTTTCTTAGGGGTTTTGTAGCTCTATCTTATCTTTTTGTAGTTTTAAAATTTTTAATTAATCAAAGTAAGTTTATAAAAAACTTTTCTGTAGGTTTTTAATAATAGAAATTCTCTGCTGCTAATTAGATTTTGTTTTGCTTTCGTGAAGTTTTTTATGAGCCATTGATACTATTTCCTTAATTTTATCTGAAGAAACTTTTTTAACTAAAGAATCACAATTTATATCTACAGGTTTCTTTATAACATAGGCTAAAAACTCTATGTTTCCTTCAGGTCCCCATGTTTCAGAAAAAGAAATGTCTTTAATACAATAGCAGCTTTCTTCCAGCCCTTGTAGAACTTTTTTTATAGCTTTTTCATGAAGATAAGGGTCTTTAACAACACCGCCTTTAACTTCTTTTTTTGAAAGCTCAAACTGGGGTTTTATTAAAATAATTCCTTCTGCGTAGTCCTCTATAAGAGGACATAGATTTGGAAGAATCTTTAATATGGAGATAAAAGAAACATCTGATACAAAAAACTGCACTTTTTCAGGAATTTCCTTTTCTGTTAGGTATCTTGCATTGGTTTTTTCTAACACTAGAACCCTTTCATCTTTTCTTAGTTTTTCATGGAGCTGATTAGTCCCAACATCAACAGCATAAACTTTTTTTGCTCCATGTTGAAGAAGGCAGTCAGTAAAACCACCTGTAGAAGAACCAATATCTATACAGATTTTTCCTTTTATATCAGGCTTGAAAACTTTAAGTCCTTTTTCCAGTTTATATCCACCTCTTGATACGTACTTTTCTTTTTCCTTTATGTATATATTTGTATCTATAGGGACTTTTGTCCCTGGTTTATCAATTTTTTGTCCTTTTACAAACACAACACCAGCCATTATAAGACGCTGGGCTTTTTCTCTACTTTCTACTAAGCCTTTTTCTACAAGAAGCTTATCAAGTCTTTCTTTTTTTGCCATAATACCCTGAAAATACAATTTTAGTAGTATAAAATTTTATAACACTGTTATGAAAATACTATGACAAGCAGGAGGTCTAAATGAAATTTTCAGATAGAATACAAAGAGTTCAACCGTCTCAAACTCTTGTTATAACGGCAAAAGCTGCTGAATTAAGAAGAAAAGGTATAGATGTTTTAGGATTTGGAGCAGGAGAACCTGATTTTGATACACCTGATTTTGTAAAAGAAGCAGCAATAAAAGCTCTTCAAGAGGGAAAAACAAAATATACTCCTGCTGCAGGAATTCCAGAACTTAGAGAAGGAATAGCAAAAAGACTTAAAGAAAAAAACAACATTGAGTATTCTCCTTCAGAGGTTGTTGTAACCCCTGGAGCAAAAATGGCTCTTTATGAGGTTTTTGCTATTCTTTTAAATCCTGGTGATGAAGTGATAGTCCCAGCTCCTTACTGGGTTTCATATACAGAGCAGATAAAACTCTGTGATGGAACACCTGTTATAGTAGAAATGTCAGAAGAAAATGGTTTTGTGTTAACAGCAGATTTAGTTGAAAGTGCTATCACAGAAAAAACAAAAGCTCTTGTTTTAAACACCCCTTCTAATCCAACAGGAGCTGTTATTCCAAAAAAAGAGTTGGAAAAAATAGCAGAGGTTTGTCTAAAACATGATGTGATGATTATTTCTGATGAGTGTTATGAAGAGTTCTGCTACGATGAAGAACATGTAAGCATAGCTTCTTTATCAAAAGAAGTAAGGGATATAACATTCACAATAAATGCCTTTTCAAAAGCTTACTCTATGACAGGTTGGAGAATTGGATGGGTTGCAGCCCCTGAGGAGTATATAAAGAAAATAAACATTATCCAGTCTCAAACAATCTCAAACCCAACATCTTTTGCCCAGTATGGAGCTTTAGCAGCATTAGAGGATAAAGGAAAGTTCCCTGCAATGATGAAAAAAGAGTTTAGAAAAAGGAGAGATTTTGTTGTTTCTGAGTTTTCTTCTATAGAAGGAATAACTGTTCCTACACCAAAAGGAGCCTTTTATGTATTTCCAAATATCTCTGAATATATAAAAGAAGATATAAAAAATGATATAGATTTCACTACATATCTTCTTGAGGAGGCAAAAGTAGCAGTTGTTCCTGGTTCTGCATTTGGAAAAGAAGGATACATAAGACTTTCCTATGCAACATCTATGGATAATTTAAAAGAAGGAATGAGAAGAATAAAAGAAGCATTACAAAAACTAAAATAAGAGGTGAGGCTTATGTTTTTCAAAAGAGTATTGATAGTTTTTACTGTATTTATTTTTGCTTTTTCTTTTGTTGCCTGCCAGAAAAAAGAAGTTTCTTCTACTGACTCAAACAAGTTTAAGGTAAATCCTGAGCCTATTATTCAAGATGCAATGAAAAAAGGTAAATTCTTAATTCTTATTTTTGAATCAGCAGACTGTAAATACTGTGATTTACTCAATAAAGAAGTATTAAATGACCCTGAATTTCAAAAGCATGCTGAAAAAAATAATGTAGCAATTGCAGTTATAAATGTTTATGGACAAAGAGAAGTTACAGACCCAGAGACAGGAAAAAAAATGTCTGAGGAAGCTTTAACTTTAGCTTATAGAGTTCAAGGATATCCTACTATTGTTGTATTTGAGCCGAAAGATGGAAAATACACAATTCTTTATCAAATACCTGGATATATTCCAAAAAAGGATTTTATGAATTTTTTAGAGTATTTAAGCTCAGGATGCTATAAAAAGATTAAATATCAAGAGTTTGTTGAAAAAGGAAAATCCTGTTAAAAGGGATTTTCCTTTTTTAGAATTTAGGTTTATTAAATTCTGTTTGGTATTTATGCTCTCTTATTACACTTAAAACAAGCCCTATAATAAGTAAAAACGTAACTAAAGATGTTCCTCCATAGCTTATCATAGGAAGGGTAATTCCAACTACTGGAGCCAATCCAACAGTCATAGCAATATTTATAAATGCCTGTAAAGTTATTAAACTTCCAGCCATATAACAAATATATTTTCCATATAAATCAGATATTTTATTTCCCCAATAAATAATTCTAAGTCCTATAAATAGATATAGAAAAAGTAGTAAAAAAGAAATTACAAAACCCCATTCTTCTCCAATAGTTGCAAAAATAAAATCTGTATGCTGCTCAGGAAGGAAAAAAAGCTTAGATTGAGTTCCCTGTAAATATCCTTTTCCAAAAATTTTTCCTGAACCTATTGCAATTTGAGACTGAATGAGATGATAAGCTGTGTTAAAAGGGTCTTTTTCTGGCTGTAAAAAAGCTAAGATTCTATTTTTTTGATATTCTTTTAAATTACTCCATACAAATGGGGAAGAAATAATAACTAAAATAATAGCAAGAATTATATATTTTCTTTTTATCCCTGAAATAAATATAGCTACTAAAGCTGGAAGTAAAATCATAATAGCTGTTCCTAAATCAGGTTGAGCTAGCGTTAAAAAAACAGGTATAGAAACTAAAGCTAAAACTTTTACAGCATCTATTAATCTTGCTCCTTCATGAGCTTGTCCTAAAATTCTTGCCGAAACTAAAATAGTTACGAATTTCATTAATTCAGAAGGTTGTATTGTAATAGGACCTATAGAAATCCATCTTTTAGCTCCTAAAATTGTAGTCCCTGCAAATAAAACAATTAGTAAAGCTATAATTCCTATTACATAAAGATGAAACGAATAATAGATAAGCTTTCTATAGTCAATATTTGCTATTAGAAAAGCTAAAGAAATTCCAATGATAGCATATATAAATTGTTTTATATATAAGTACTTATACTCATGAATTGTAGCACTATACATATTGATAACTCCCCAAAAGACTATAAATAAAACTGTTATAATAAGGGGAATATCATACATACGAAGTATATTAATTAGTTTTCCCAAAGTATCCTGCCTCATAAAGTCTATTTATGATATCTTTAGTTATAGGGACAGCTGTTTTACTTCCTCCAATTCCATGTTCAACAAAAACAGAAATAACATATTTAGGATTTCTATATGGAGCAAAATCTACAAACCAAGCATGATTTTGAAGTTCCCATTTATCTATTTTTACATTATGCTCTTCATGTCTATAAACCTGAGCTGTTCCTGTTTTTCCTGCATTTTTAACAGGTGCATCTTTTAAATCTTTTGCTGTAGCTCTTTTTCCATAAACAACTAAATAAAGACCCCTTCTGATAGTATTTATA
This sequence comes from Aquificota bacterium, assembly GCA_013153795.1. Classification (GTDB taxonomy): domain Bacteria; phylum Aquificota; class Aquificia; order Aquificales; family Hydrogenothermaceae; genus JAADDV01. Next base: position 5,482 of record JAADDV010000150.1, read on the forward strand.
TATTTTTTACTGATGTTTAAACTACGTATTAATTCTGGTTTTATTTCTATAAGTTTATTTTTATCCATATCAAAATAAGCTTTTAAAAGATGAGGTTTGTATACATATCCTCCATTAGCTATAGGAGCTATTATTTTTATACTGTCAAAAGGTGTAATAGCTAAAAATCCCTGTCCAATGCTGTAGTTTACTGTATCTCCTAAATACCAAGGCTCTCCTACATATTTTCTTTTCCATTCAGGAGTTGGGATTCTTGAGGTTCTTCTTTCTATTCTTGGATTAAGTTTTTCTCCAAGACCGAATAAATGGGAATATTCTGCAATTCTTCTTGAACCTAATTTTATTCCTACTTGATAGAAAAATGTATCACAGGACATTTCTAAAGCTCTTTTAACATCTATCTTTCCACAACCTCTTAAGTCCCAGTTTCTATATTTCCATTTTCCTATTTGAATAAAACCTTTACTCTCTATTTTTGTATCTGGTTCTATAACACCTTCTTGTAATGCTGCTGCAGCAACAATTATTTTGAATATAGACCCAGGAGGATAAAGACCTCCAATAGCTTTATTAAAAAGAGGTTTATATTTGTTTTCTATAAGCTTTTTCCATTCTTCTTTTGTAAAACCTTTTACAAATTTTTGTAAATCATATATGGGATAACTTAAAAGAGCTATTATTTCATAAGAGTTAGGGTCCATTATAATAACAGCACCAGACTTTTGCTTTGAATTTTCAAAAGCATCATAAACAATTTTTTGAATTTTTGTATCTACTGTTAGATAAATATCTCTTCCTCTTTTTGGAGGCTTCTCCCATAAAACTTTTCTTATACGTCCTAAAGCATCAACCATAACAGCTTTTACACCAAATTGACCAGTAAGATAATCATCATACATTTTTTCTATACCTTGTTTTCCTATAAACATATCTGGTAGTAGATGAGGGTTTTCTCTTAATTCTTTTTTAGAAGGATATCCAACAAATCCAATAAGATGA
>JAADDV010000008.1 GCA_013153795.1 Aquificota bacterium
AATAAGCTTCCTGAAAATCTTTATTTTTTTCAAATAAATTCCAGATATTTTCATACTTTTTAATAAAAGTATGTATTTCTTTACTTTTAACATTTATAGGAAAAAAGAGAAAAAAAGTTATAAAAAATAAAAATACTTTTTGCATGCAAGCTCCCCCACTTTTTATATCTATGGATGCTAACTCTATCTCTAGAGTTTTGTTTATATTTAGGATTTTTAATTTAATTTTTAGTTAAAGAAAAAGTTATTTATAAAATTTCTACTTTTGCTCCCTCTTTATCTGTCTCTAAGATTTTATATTCAGCTTTTATATTATTTTTTTCAAAAGCTAAAACCATAGCCTGACCTATTTTATCAAAATTTTCTGTAGCAAAAGCAACAATAGTTGGACCTGCTCCACTTAAAGATGCTCCTAAAGCTCCATTTTGTAATGCAGCTTTTATAACATCGTCGAAACCGGGTATAAGTTTTTTTCTGTATGGTTGATGAAATTTATCTTCCATAGCAATTTTGATTAAATCATATCTTTTTTCCATTATTGCAGAAACAAATAAAGAAGCTCTTTGAACATTAAATATCCCATCAGAAAAAGGAATTTCCTTAGGAAGAACTTTTCTTGCTTCTTCTGTAGATAGCTGAAAATCTGGGATAGCAACAATAGCTTTTATATCTTCTGGAAAATCTAATTTTTGATAATAAGTTTTTTTATTATCCATCAAAGCAATAGTAAATCCTCCTTTCCATGCAGGAAGAAGGTTATCAGGATGAGGCTCAAATTGATATGCTATTTTGAAAAATTCATCATCAGTCAGCTCTTGCTTATTGACAAAAGCACTTACTAATATAGCTCCAACTATTGCTGTAGCGCTACTTCCTAATCCTCTTGCAACAGGAATATTATTTATTTGTTTTAGTTTTACTCCATGAAATGTTTTTCCCTTTTCTTCACAGGCCTTTTTTAAAACGTGAACAAAAAGATTGTTTTCTGGTTTCTCTAAAAATTCATTTTTAGGATAAGTTTCTATCTCTATAGAATTGCTTTCCTCAACGATAAATTCATTATATAAGGACAGGGCAAGTCCAAAAGTATCAAAACCTGCCCCAAGATTTGCTGTTGTAGCAGGGACTTTTACTTTTATTTTCATTTATTACTACCTTATAGGATACTCTAAACGGCCTTCTAATATATCTACATACTCTTTAATTCCTTTTTCAAGATTATACTTAGGAACAAATCCTAGTTCTTCTTTTATCTTAGTCATATCTGCTTGAGTATATTCTTGATAAAAATCATAAGGACAATCAAAATACTCTGTTTCTAAATTTTTTCCTAAAGCTTTATTTAAAAGCTCTATAACTTCATTAAAAGAGCGAGCTTCTCCACTTCCTACATTATAAACAGTTGAAGAAGGAGCATCTTTAGCTAAAATAGTAGCTTCTACTGCATCTTTTACATAAACAAAATCTCTTTTTTGCTCTCCCCATTTAAAAATTCGCGGTTTTTGGTCTTTCTTCATTTGAAGATAAAGTTGGTATATCATACTTGCAAATTTTCCTTTGTGAGCTTCTCCTGGTCCATATACATTAAAATATCTAACTCCTACTACTTTAAGACCTGTTTTTTCTGAAAAATCCTGAGCTATATTGTCCATTATATACTTTGAAAAAGCATAAACATTTTCTGGAGATTTTTCTCTATCTTCCTTTAAAGGAACATGTTCTTTTACATTTCCATATACAGAAGCAGAAGAAGCATATACAACAGTTGCCTCATTATCATATGCAAGTTCCAAAATATTTTTAAATCCATCTACATTTTTTCTCATCATAAGTTCTTGGTCTGTAACTGTTGTATCTGTTATAGATGCAAGATGAAAAATCAAGTCTGGTTGAAAACTGTCTGTTTTAAAAAAAACTTCATCTGTAGAAACATCACAGGATAAAGCTTCTCCTTTGAATTTTTTTAAATTTTTAAAATTTGCACTGGAAAAATCATCTAAAATTAAAATTTTGCTGTTTGGATATTTTTCCTGTAATGTTAAAGCAAGGTTTGCGCCGATAAACCCTGCCCCACCTGTAATAAGAATGTTGTTTGGTTGTTTCATTTTTCCGCCCTCTTTATGTTGGTTCTATATAAAAAAGTTCTTGTCCATATTCTACTGGTTGTCCATTTTCTACCAATATTTTAACAATTTTTCCATTTACATCACTTTCTATTTCATTCATCACTTTTAAAGCTTCTATAATACATAAAACTTGCCCTTTAGAAACAATATCTCCTTCTTCAACAAAAGGTGGTGCACCTGGTGATGGAGCTCTGTAAAAAGTGCCAACAAGAGGAGATTTTATAACATGATATTTTTTTTCTGCTTTTGTTTCAATTTCTACTGTAGCACCAGTTCCTTTTATTTCTTCTTTAACTTCAATAACAGGAGCTGGAGGAGGTGCAGAAACAACTTCTTTTGGACCAACATATTGCTTAACCTTTATTTTTCCTTCTGGGGTTTCAAACTCAACTTCTTCTATTTTCGTTCCTTTTATTTTGTCAATTATTTCAAATATAAGGTTTTTATCCATAACAAACCCCTTTTTATTCATTTACTCTTTCAATATAAGCTCCTGTCCTTGTATCTACTTTTATTTTGTCCCCTTCATTAATGAATAATGGAACTTGAACTGTAGCTCCAGTGTCAATTTTTGCAGGTTTTAAAGTATTTGTAGCAGTATCTCCTTTAAAACCTGGCTCTGTTTCAATAACTTCGTATATAGCAGACTTTGGAAGCTCTACTCCTATAGGTTGTCCTTTATCAAGGAAAACATAAACTTCCATTCCTTCTTTTAAGAACTTTGCTTCTTCTTCAATTAAAGAAGCTGGGACAGCAATCATATCTCCAGTATTTGCATCTATAAACCAGTAAGCGTCTCCATCAAAATATGAATATGCCATTTGCCTTTGCTCAAAATCAGCAAGTTCTATAGAATCTGAAGATTTATAAGTAATTTCTATAACATTTCCTGTTTTCATATTTTTAGCTTTAACTCTAACAAAAGCTTGACCTTTCCCGGGTTTTACGTGGTCATATCCTAAAACTCTATAAGGTTGCCCATCATGAACAATAAACATATCTTTTTTTATTTGATTAATACCTATTTTTACTCCCATTCAGACCTCCACAGGTTGTTTAAGATAGTTAATTAATTTTATCATTTTATTTGCAAAATATGATTTATATGTGAAATAGAAATATTACCTTTTCTTAAAACTATAGGTTTTCCTTCTACAAATTTTATTATTGTAGATGGGTTTTTATTTTTTATTTCCCCTTCATCTATATAAAGGTCTACTTTATTACCAAAATAATTTATTGCTTCCTGAATATTTTTAGCTGGTGGTTCTCCTTCTGGATTTGCACTTGGGGCTACAAGAGGTTTTTTTAAGTCTTTTAAAAGGTTTAAAAGTTTTCTTTTGGCTGGAATTCGAAAAGCAAGAGATTTTTGGCCTCTATGTAGATAATGAAATTTTTCTTTATATTTTGAAGGTAAATCTATTACAACAGTAATTCCTGTTTTTTCTAAAACTTTTTTTTCTTCTTTAGAAGGAGAAATACCAAATATAGATAAAAACTCAGTGTCAGGGATAAGAATAATATAAGGTTTTTCTGGTTTTCTTTTTTTTATTTGATAAATATATTCAACAACAGTTTTATTTAAGGCATTCCCAAGAATACCATATAAGGTGTCTGTTGGAGCTATTATTATCTTATTGTTTTTTAGATATTCTTTTGCTTTATTCCAATCTTTACTGATAAGTGTGTTCTTCACCAGGGAAAACACCAGATTGAGTTTCTTTTTTAAACTGGGTTAAAGCTTCTATGAAAAGTTTTTTTCCTTCAACATATTTTTTTACAAATTTAGGAGTTTTATCAAAAAATCCCATCATATCATGGAAAACAAGCACCTGACCATCGGTTTTATTTCCTGCTCCTATTCCAATAGTTGGAATATCTAAAAATTCAGTTATTTCCTCAGCTAAATCTGATGGAATTGCTTCTAAAACTATTGCAAAAGCCCCTGCCTGTTCAATAATTTTCGCATCTTTTATAATTCTTTTTTGCTCCTCTTTGGTTTTTCCTTGGACTTTATAACCTCCTAAAGCATGAACTGATTGAGGAGTAAGACCAACATGTCCCATTACTGGAATACCTGCCGAAACAATTTTTTCAATAGTTTTTGCAATTTCTTCTCCACCTTCTAATTTTACAGCATTACAACACGTTTCTTTCATTATCTTTCCAGCATTTTCTAGAGCTTTTTCTGTTGAAACTTGATAACTCATAAAAGGCATATCTACAGTAATAAAAGTATTTGGAGCTCCTCTTCGTACAGCTCTTCCATGATAAATCATTTCTTCAAGTTTTACAGGAAGAGTTGTTTTTAAACCTCCATCTACCATTCCTACAGAATCTCCAACAAGAATACAATCAATACCTGCTTCCTCACATATTTTTGCAGACCAATACTCATATGTTGAAATCATCGTAATTTTTCTTTTTTCTTCTTTAGCTTTAAAAAAATCAAAAATATTTTTCATTTTTTCCCTTATTTGTTTAATTATTTTTTATAAAACTACTGTAAAATTTAAAAAAAATGTAGTATCTCTTTTATTTGAAAAAGGAATAAAGTGTAATATAATAACACTTCTATAAAGGATTAGGAGGTTTTTAATGAAGATACCAGCCAGGCTGGTTGAAAGAATTGTAGATAAAATTGTAAAAGATTTAATAGAAAAACACTATATAGAAGTATCAAATATTGAAGAATTTAGACAAAAAGTTTTAGATATTATAAATAGAGCTATAAACGAAGAAAAAGAAATAGAAGCTGAAGCAGAAAAACTTGTAGAGCAACATATGCACATTTTAGAAAGTGAGGAAGTTAGATATAGAACTGCTGTTTTAAAAGTTAAAGAAAAGCTTGCAGAAGAAAGAAATATTCATCTTGACCCAGAAGAAAGAATGAATCAAGTTGCCCATCAAATAAAAAGATATATAGAAACAGAAGACCCAGATGTTATTGAAATATTCGAGCATCCTAACAAAATCAGAAGAGTTATATTTGAAATTTTAAAACAGCTTGTAAGAGAAGAAAAAGAGATAGATAAAGAAGTAAGGGAAAGAATTAAATCTTATTCAAGAAAAATAGTAGAAGGGACTCCAGAGTGGAGGGTTTTATATAACAAAATATATGAAGATGCTTTAAAAAGAAGAGGACTTGCTTAAATAAAAACCCGCTTTAAAGAGCGGGAGTTTATTGCTCTTCCTCTTCTTCATGACTTTTATGCATAAAATAAATTGAAAGAGAAATTAAAAACACTCCTACAGAAAGAAATAATAAAGTTTTAATATTTTCATAGTGAAATTCTATTGCGTATTTAAAAAATGTAACAATTAAAACCATTAAAATAACTTTAGCTAGTTTTTCTTTTAATTGGTCTAAGGTATGAACAACTAAAATTTTAGAAGAGCGTTCTTCTTGTTCTAAATAATCTATTTTAGATATAAATAATTCATAAAGACCAAGCCCAAAAATCAATAATACAGTAGCTATTAAATAAACATCTACAGCGGAAACAATATGTTTAATAGCTTCTTTATGAAATTCATCAAAATATTCTTGAGAAGAAAACATATGAAGAGAATGTTTTACAACAATATAAATGTCATATGTTCCAATTAAAATAAGTATAAAAGCCGCCATTACACTTGATATAACAGCTAAAAAAATCATAAATCTACTTTCCCATAAAAGCCTTTCAACAACCCTTTCTATCATCTTAAACAAGATAAAAACCTCCAGATGTTTTTAGATGAACAAAATGAAGTTTAGGGGCAAAAAGCCCCAATTATTACATAGTAAGGTCTAATATTTTTCCAGCTTTCTCAATGTCTTCAGATGAAGGTTTTCTACTTTCTGGGGAAACTTCTTTAATAAGATTTGCAAGAATATAAATAAGTGTTCCAACTATTTCAGGGAGTTTTTTCTCTAATTCAACTTCTAAAGGATATTTAAGAGGTGGCATTGCTGCTAAAAAAGATAAAACATCTTCAGCTGGCACTTCTTCTTCTAATTTTTTAAATTTTTGAAGAGTTTCTAAAAATCCTTTTGTTAAAGGAACATCAGATTCCCATATAACTTCTCTTGCATTATAACTTGCATTTCTTTCTCCTATAAGGAGTAAATCATAAAGTTTTTTTTCCACAATGTCTGTAATTTCCTTAGCCTTGCTTTTGTCAATATCAAGGCTTGCTGCCTTCCTCATAAGAATTTCTAGCTTTGCAGTTCCTACTACTGGCATTCTATTCCTCCTTTAAAATTTTTCCTGGATATC
>JAADDV010000087.1 GCA_013153795.1 Aquificota bacterium
TTTCTTATTAAGTTTAAAAATCACTGTTTCTATTCTAGCTTCAGTTAAACTTTAAAGTAAGATTCAATATCTACTTTTATTCTTTATCAATTATAGATACAACAGTTCTAAATAGCCCTATTTTTGTAAGATTATGAATCTAATTTCTTATATGGAACTTAAAATTAAATTTAAATAAAGAGGAATAAAATCCTACTTACTTAAATATTCTCTTAATCTTTTTACTCCTTCTTCCATATGGTCTATACTTCTTGTATATGCAAAACGTATATATTTTTCTGTGTTGTTGTTTCCAAAATCTATTCCTGGGGTTACTGCAACGTGGATTTTTTCAAGAAGCTCTTTTGCAAACTCGTATGAGTTATCTGAGTATTTTTCTATATTTGCCCAAAGATAAAAAGCACCTTCTGGTTTAGCATCTATAGTAAAAAGAGAGGAAAGCTCTTTATAAAGAAAATCTCTTCTTTCTTTATATGTTTCTGTTATAAGAGAAAGGTGGTTCCAGTCAAAGGCTCCTAGTGCTCCATACTGGCTTAATGTTGGTGGAGATATAAAAACATTTTGCATAACTATTTCTGCTTTTCTTACTAAATCTTCAGGAAGAATAATCCATCCTAATCTAAAACCGGGCATACAAAAATATTTAGAAAAACCATTTATTACAATAGCTTTATCTGAAAACTCTAAGGCTGTGCTTTCATACTGGTCATAAACTAGCCCATGGTATATTTCATCTGAGATAAAATATATATTGTTTTCTTCACAATACTCTATAAGTTCTTTTAAAACATTTTTTTGGTATATATTTCCTGTTGGATTATTTGGAGAAGAAATCTGAACGGCTTTTATATCTTCATATTCTTTTAAATGGTCAACTGTAAGTTGATAGTTAGTAGTTTTATCTACTGGAATTAAAACAGGCTCTATATCTAGAATATGTGAAAAATTTTTATAACATGGATAGGAAGGGTCAGAAAGGGCAAGCTTTTCTCCACTATTTAAAGTAATTGTATAAGCAACAAGAAAACCTCCAGAGGTTCCAACTGTAAGAGCTATTCTTGAAGGAGAAACATCGACTTTATATTTCTCATGATAGTATTCAGCTATTTTTTCTCTTAGCTCTGGTAAGCCTAGACTTTCTGTATAGTGGTTTACCCTATTTTTTACAGCTTTTTCTGTTTCTTCCCAAACAGATGGAGGTGGCTGCAGGTCTGGTTCACCAATTTCGAAATGAATAGCATCAGGAATTTTCGATGCTTCTCGGAGAATGTCCATTACAATAAAAGGAGAAACTTTATCTAATCTTCCCATCTATTTTTCCTCAAATCTTTTATATGAGAAAATATCAAAATATCTACTTCTCTTTCCATATTTAAACAGGTCAACAAAAAGTTTTGAAGTAATAGGTGCTAAAAGGATACCGTTTCTATAGTGTCCTGTCGCATAATAAAGATTCTCATATTTTCCTTCACATATAATTGGTTCTGTATCTGGAGTCCCTGGCCTATATCCATACCAAAATTCCTGAACATTCCTTTCTACCATATGAGGAAGAGTATCTTTTAATCCATTTAATAACTGTAAAACTCCTTTTACTGTGTTTCCATCTTTAAAGCCAACATTTTCTTCAGTAGCTCCTATTACAAGTCGTGTATAGCTTTTTCTTGGAATAAGATAGGCTCTACTACCAAAGAAAACTCTATCTATATCATCAGGCTCAATATCTGTTGCTATCATTTCTCCTTTTACAGGAAAAACAGGAATATTATCTATTTCTCCTGACCATGCTCCTGCAGCAATAATACATGCATCTCCTACAAGAAGTCCCTTATCTGTTTTAACCCCTTGAAATTTTCCTTTATGATGAATAATTTCAACAGCTGTTGTCCCTTCGTATAACTTTACCATTGTTTTTCTTCTTATGTAATTTTCAAGAGCAAGCATAAGTAGTCTGTTATCTACCTGACTATCGTCAGGATATAAGACACCTCCTATAATATCTGGTCCTAAAGATTTATAAGCATCTTCTATTTCTTTTCTATCTAACCATCCTCCTGTAAGACCATATTTTCGGTATTCTTCTAATTTTCTTTTAAGCTCTTCTGCTTCTGCTTCTGAGTAAGCTGGACAGAAAATACCACTTTCCCAATAATCTACTTTGATATCTGTATCATTTTCAATAGACTCAGCATAAGATTTATACATATCTCTTGCTTGTATACAAAAATCAAAGAAAGGATTGATAGGAAGTCCTTCTGACTGGGGTGCTAGCATTCCTCCAGCAACCCATGAAGCGCCGCGTCCTATTCTTTCTCTTTCAATAATAACAACTTCAAACCCTTCCTTATATAGGTCTCTAGCTATTGAAAGACCTATAATTCCTCCTCCAATAATCAAAATTCTCATTTCTCTTCTCCTTCCTTTTAGAAGCTTACTCTCATCCCATCTTCAGCTGCAAATACCCTGTTTCCACTCTCCCTTCCTAACCATGAGGCGATTGCTTTAGGATTTGATTTTAACATTTCTAAACTAAAATGTGTAATAACAGCTTTCTTTGGCTGATAAACTTTTAACATTTTTAATACATCTTCTGCTGACAAATGCTGGATATTTTGTTTTGGTTTTACAAAAGTTGTGTTAAATATCATTAAATCTGCCCCCTTTGAATAACCAGTTAGCATATCTTCAAAAAATTTTCCACATGGGACATAACTGATTTTTTTATTTTTACTACTAAATTCTAATCCGTATGTCTGAGCCCCTTTATGAATATGTTTTAACTTTATTTCTATTAATATATTTTTAAAATTGAAGCTTTTCCCTTCTTTTGCAATTGCAAAATTTTTTACACTTTTTCTAAGATATTTTAATAGAATTGGCTCTTCTCCTGAAATAACATCTTCAGGAGCTACAAGCATTTCTATTGGCTTTTTTGTGCTTTCAGTAGCAGATTCTAAGACTGCATTTAAATCTGAGCTATGGTCTAAATGTCTATGGGAAACAACAATAATATCTATATCTCGTGTGTCAAATCCTTTTTCAAAAATTCTTACTAAAGACCCAGGTCCTGGGTCTATTAAAATATTTATTCCTTCTAAATTTAACCACATACCTCCAGAGTGCCGAAGCTGTCGAAAAACAACAACTCTTCCTCCTCCTGTTCCAAGGAAAGTGATTGTATTTTTCAGCAAAGTAATCTACCTCCCTCAACAGGAAGAAAAGCACCTGTTGTAAACTCAGTTTCAATTAAATATTTTACTCCCTTCCAAACCTCTTTTTCTCCTGCCCATTTTTTTAAGAGGGTTTTTTTCAAAGGTGTCTGGGTATCTTCTGTTTTTTCAGCAGGGATAATAGGACCAGGAAGAATAGCGTTTACAAGAACATAAGGAGCAAATTCTTTGGCAAAAACTTTTGTCATAGTAAGCATTGCTCCTTTTGAAATTATATAAGCAGAGAAATCTTTATAAGGTCTTAAAGGAGCATAATCAACAATATTTATAATTCTTCCTTCTTTATTTTCATACATTTTTTTTCCAATTTCTTTAGATAAAAAGAAAGGAGCTTTAACATGTATTGAATAAAAAATATCAAGGTCTTTTTCTTTTACTGTATCTAAAGGTGTAGGATAGTAAATAGAGGCATTGTTTATCAAGATATCTATCTGTCCAAAAAACTGTAAAGAATTTTTTATTAAATTTTTTATATCTTCCATTTTTAACAAATCTGCTTTTTGAAGTAATGTTTTTACTCCAAAATGTTTTATTTCTTTTTCAAGTTTTTTTATTTCATCTTCAGAAGATTTATAATGTAAAACAAGATTTGCTCCTTCTTTAGCAAGGTTTATAGCTATTTCTTTCCCTATTCTTCTTCCTGCCCCTGTTATTAAAACATTTTTTCCTTTTATATCCATATAACTTACTCCTTGTGTTAAAAAATTTTAACAGTTATTTAATAATTACTTAACAGAAATTTTCTAAAATTCTTGCTCTTGAATAAATTACATATTCTCGATGGAGGTTTTGAATGAGAAAAATCCTACTTTCCTGTCTAGGTTTAGGTCTTTTAGAAATCGGTTTAGCTGCTGATATTGAAAATCCTGTAATTAGAAAGCTTTATGAAAAAGGAATTTTTACAAAAGAAGAAGCTATTAAACTTGAAAAAGAAATTAAAAATGAGCATAAAAAGAAAATAAAAAAAATAGAAAAAAAACTTGTTAAACATGCTTCTGTTATAAATCAAAAATCTCCTGAGTTTTTACTTGGAAAAGAGACAGGACCTAATATAAAAATAAGAGCTTTTGATAATCCTGATATGTATATAAAAGTTGGTATAAGAATTCAAGGTACTTTTGAAAACTATAAAGTAGATTATAAAGACCCTACAAAGTCAGATATAGATACATGGGATGCATATCTTAGAAGAACAAGGCTAGAAATAGGAGCAGGTTTTGGAAAGCATACTTCTTTTACAATGGATATAAGAAACGATAAAGCTAACTATCAAGATAAAGGAGAGCAAGAATTTAATGTAGGAGATGCTTACCTGAAAATCAAAAAACCTTTTGGAACATCATTAGTAAACTTTAAGTTTTATAGAGCAAAAATAGATGTATCACGAACAGAAACAGTAAAATCTGCTTGGGTAGTGCATTATGATAGACCCCATGTTGCAGATGAAGCTGCTCAGTTTATATCCCACAACAGACGTGCAACTAACGCCCAGATTTATGGAAACTGGCACAAGAAGATTCACTACCAACTTGCCTTTGGAGATGCTGTATATTCTGGAAAGTTTTATGATGCTATAAACCATAAATCCCTTTCAGATTATGGCGGAAAAATAGTAGAACAGGATTTCTTTTACGGTGGGAAAATAATACTGTCGCCTATCCCTGGGTGGGAGGAAACAAAAAGAACAGAAACTTATTTTGGAGTAGGAAAGCATGTATCTGTTGGTATTGGTTATTGGAGAGTTCCTAAAATAAAATTTTCTTTAAACTCTAATACATATGAAATAGACAGAACTCTTTTAAACTACGAGTTTTCAGCTCATTACAAAGGAGCATTTATACAGGCAGAGTATTTTGATTTTGATGGTGTTGTGAAAGACTGGACTGCTATAGATTTAGAAGTTGGAAAATCAAAAGGATGGTATATAACTGGTGAATACGTATTTCCAAACTTTTATTACATAGCTCCTTTTGCAAGATATGAAGAGTGGAAAAGATGGGACAGTGGAGAAGGAGATTACAAACTTAAATCAACAATCTTTGGTCTCAATTGGTATCTAAGAGGAAATACAACAAAAATTGGCATTTCTTATCAGAAAGACAAATACGGAAAAGATATAGGAGATAAAGATATAGATAGGCTAAAGTTTACCTCTCAATGGTTTTTCTAATTGTTAAGTTTTCTTAACAATTTTTTAATAATTTCTAAACAGTTTGGAGTTAATATATACTAAGCTCCAAATAAAACGGAGGTTTTAAGATGAAAAAATTATTAACAGGAATAATAACAACAGCTATACTGACTACTATGTCGATAGCTGGAGAAACAATAAATGGTGCAGGGGCTACATTTCCGTATCCTGTATATGCAGCCTGGGCTTATATGTATTACAAAGAAACAGGCATCAAGGTTAACTATCAATCTATTGGTTCAGGAGGAGGTATAAGACAGATAAAAAATAGAACTGTTGATTTTGGAGCTTCTGATGCACCTTTACCTCCAGAAAAACTTGATGAATATCAACTATATCAATTTCCAGCTATTATTGGTGGAGTTGTCCCAGTAGTAAATATACCTCGTATAAAAGCAGGGCAGTTAAGATTAGATGGATATACTTTATGTCATATATACTTAGGAGAGATAAAATATTGGGACAATCCAAAAATAAAAGCCTTAAATCCAGATTTAAATTTACCTCATCAAAAAATAAAGGTTGTTAGAAGAGCTGATGCTTCAGGGACAACTGCTATCTTTACTACATATCTTGCTGAAGTTTGCCCTGAATGGAAAGAAAAAGTAGGAGCAGGAAAAGCTGTAAAGTGGCCAGTAGGTATTGGTGGAAAAGGAAATGAAGGAGTAGCAAACTACGTTAAAAGACTAAAATACTCTATAGGATATGTAGAGTTTGCGTATGCAAAACAAAACAGACTTAAATATACTCTTCTTAAGAATAAAGCTGGAAATTTTGTTGAGCCATCTATAGAGACATTTAAAGCTGCAGGAGCAACAGCAAACTTTGACCCTAAAAAACATTTTTATCTTTGGATGGTCAATGCTCCAGGAGAAAAAGCATGGCCTATTGCTGGTGCATCTTTTATCCTTGAGGCTAGAGAAAGAAAAGAAGTCAACAAAAAAGTAAATAGATTTTTCAAATGGGCTTTTGAAAAAGGTGATGAAATAGCTATAAGGCTTGATTATGTTCCTCTTCCAAAAGAATTAAAGGAAAAAATATATAAATATTGGGAAGAACATGATATAGCTCCATGATATCTTCCTGTCTTATTCTATTTCTTTTAGGGCTGAAAAGCCCTTTTTTGTTATAATTTCTAAAATATATGGAGGCAAAGAAACACTATAATGAAAAAAATAAGAAAGCTTCCTTTATCAGACCTTATTTTTGCTCTTATTTCCTTCTCTGCGGCATTTGTAGTTCTAACTCTTATTTTCTCAACAATTATTGTTCTGTATAATGAGTCTTCTTTAGCTATTCATAAATTTGGAATTTTGAATTTTATTTTTACTGTTGACTGGGACCCTGTTAATGAAGTTTTTGGAGCTGCTGCATCTTTATATGGAACCCTTGTTACAACAGTTTTATCCCTGATTCTTGCAATTCCTCTTGCACTGGGAATAGCTATATTTTTAACAGAAATATCTCCTCATATCCTTAAAACTCCTATAGGAATAGCTATAGAGATGCTTGCTGCTATTCCAAGTATTATTTACGGAATGTGGGGACTGTTTACCCTTGCTCCTATAATGGCTGAATATGTAGAACCAATGCTTCAAAAAACCCTTGGACAGGTTCCTGTTATAGGAATTCTTTTTCAAGGAGACCCTCAAGGAATAGACCTTTTTACTGCAAGTGTTATTCTAGCTATTATGATTGTTCCATTTATAACAAGTATTGCTAGGGATTCTTTAAACCTAACTCCAAACATAATGAAAGAATCTGCTTATGCTCTTGGTGCAACAAAATGGGAAGTTGTTAAAGATATAATGATTCCTTATGCAAAGCTTGGTATCTATGGTGGTATTGTTTTGGCTTTAGGAAGAGCTTTAGGGGAAACAATGGCCGTTGCTTTTGTTTTAGGAAATAACCATCAGATAACAACGTCTTTATTTGATGCTGCCGCAACTATTACGGTGACTTTAGCTAATGAATTTACAGAAGCAGATACAGATATATATCTTTCTTCTCTTTTCTACCTTGCTCTTATTCTGTTTGTTTTAAGTTTTGTCATTCTTGCAGTAGCTAAATTTTTCCTTTTAAAAGCTGAAAGAGGATACTCAAGATGAACACAAAAGATATTTATAAAGAAAGTCCTATTGTAAAAAGAAGAAAACTTATCAGTTTCTTTGCCTTATCCCTTTCAACAGCAGCTGCTATATTTGGTCTTTTTTGGCTTGTGTTTATTCTTTTTGATGTTTTAAGACACGGAATTCAGGGAATAAACTGGGAACTGTTTACAGAAGACCCTGCACCACCTGGTATTCCAGGTGGTGGACTGAGAAACGCCTTTGTAGGACAACTTGAGATTGTTTTCTTTGCAACAATAATGGGTGTTCCTTTAGGTATCCTTGCTGGAACATTTATAGCTGAGTATGCAAGAGGGACAAAATTTGCAAAAACTGTTTCTATCCTTTCAGATATTATGGTCAGTGTCCCTTCCATTGTTGTAGGCACATTTATATACGCAATACTTGTAAAACCTATTGGACATATAAATCTTGGTGGAGTTGTTGCTGTAGGTTTTCTTTCTGCTATTATTGCTATTATATTTGGTGGAATTTTAGGATTTATTGTTAATAAACTTTTTTCTATAAAAAATCCAGCTACTGGAAGATTTATAAACCTTCTAATAACCCTTTCTTCTGTTTTATTTGGGCTTTTTTCTTTCCTTTATCTTATGCCAAAGTTGGTAGATAAAATTCAGGGATTTAATGGATGGGCAGGAGCTGCAGCCCTTGCTTTTATCATGATTCCTGTTGTTTTAAGGACAACAGAGGATATGCTTTCTCTTGTTCCTTGGACACTTAGGGAAGCTGCTTTTGCTTTAGGAGCTTCATATTTTAGGGTTATAAAAGATATAGTATACAGAGCTGCTGCTACAGGGATTTTAACAGGGGTTATTCTTTCAATATCAAGGGTAGCTGGAGAAACGGCTCCTCTACTTTTTACATCTTTTAACAACTCTTACTTTACTATGAATATGAATGAGCCTATAGCATCATTAACAGTTACTATCTTTAACTACGCTATGGGACCTTATGAAGACTGGCATACAAAAGCCTGGGCAGCATCTTTTGTTATTACATTTTTTATCTTAATTGTTACAATACTTTCAAGGGTTATTATAAGCTGGAAGTACAAAGGCTAATGGAGGCTTGGTATGAAAATATATTTTTTTGGTGTTGATGACTGGGAAAAACTTCATTTAGAGAGAAAACTAAAAGAGTATGGCATAGAAGGAGAATTTCTTTTCACAAAAGAAGCCTTAAATGAAACAAATGTAGACCTTTACAAAGATGCAGATATAATCAGTGTTTTCATATATTCAGAAATAACAAAAGAAGTTATAGATAAAATGCCAAATCTAAAATTTATTGTTTCAAGGGCGGCAACATACGAGCATATAGATGTTGAGTATGCTAAAAAGAAAGGAATTTTAGTTTCATATGTTCCAGGATATGGAAATAACACTGTTGCAGAGTTTACTTTTGCCATGATTTTAGCTTTAGCAAGAAAGTTAAAACCTATGATAAAAAACACTATAGAAGGAAAATTTACAAGAGAAGGTCTTATGGGGATAGACCTTTTGGGGAAAACAATAGGTATTATAGGAACAGGAAGAATAGGAGCTCATGTTGCAAGACTTGCTTATGGATTTGGCATGAATATCCTTGCGTATGATAGAACAAAAAAACCAGAGCTTATAGATAAATATGGCGTTGAGTATGTAGGACTTGAAGAACTTTTAATGCGCTCGGATATTATAACAGTTCATCTTCCTTATACCAGAGCGACAAAATACACTTTAAATAAGTTTAACCTTAAGCTTACAAAACTTGATGCTATGCTTATAAATACCTCTAGAGGAGCTGTTGTTGAGATAGAAGCTGTTGTAGAAGCTTTAAAAGAGGGAAGACTCGCCGGAGGAGTTGCTTTAGATACTCTAGAGGAAGAAATAGGAAAAGAAGAAGAACTTTTAAAAAGAGACCAAGTTCCAGCTATAAAGATAGAAAAAGCAGCAGAAAAATACTATCTTCTAAATGAAGACAATGTTATTCTTTCTCCTCATCTTGCTTATTATACTAAGGACGCTTTAGAAAGAATTCTTGATATTTCTGTTGAGGAGATAAGCCTATTTATAAAAGGAGAAAAGCCTAAAAACCTTGTTCCTGAGTTTAATACTTAAAATAATAACCTAAAAGTTTTATAGTCCATGCAAGAAAAATAAAAACCAGCCAAAAAACTATAATAAATCCTATATTGTATTCTAAAGAGCTAAAAATTAAGTTCCATCCTTGAACAAACAAATACGGAACAACAATCAAAACAGAAACAAAAGAGATAAAAACAAGAAAGAGGACAAAAAAAGCAAGGAGATACTGCTTTAATGTCCTCTTTTCTTCCACTGGAAATTTTTTCATAGCTCTTTGTTTAAGAAAGATGTATCAAATAGCATAACGTCTATATATTCTCCGTCCTTTATCTCTGTTACGCCTATATCAACAATACCAAATCCGTTAGCAAAAACCATCCCTGTAAGGATGTTAGACCCTTGTTTACCAAAAGCTTTTGCAATAAAACCTTCATCAGTAAGCTCAACAGAAACCCTTATGAACTCTTTCCTCCCTCCTTTTTTCCTTTTGTATCCTCCAATAAGCTTTGCTTTTATAACAGGATTTAAAACTTTTGTCTCTCCTCTCATTTTTCTTATGGCAGGTTTTACGTAAGCTTCTGTTACAAACATAGCAGCTACAGGATTTCCTGGTATTCCAAAAAACAGTTTTCTTTTATCTTCTCCCCAAATGCCAAAAGCAAGAGGTTTCCCTGGTTTTTGGGCAACTTTCCAGAAAAGAATCTCTACCCCAAGCTCAGTGCATACAAAATCTTTAACAAGGTCGTAATCTCCAACAGATACGCCTCCTGTTGTAAGGAGAATATCACAGGTAATAGCATTCCTAAGTTTTTCCTTTAAATCCTCTGGATTATCTTTAGCAAATCCTAAAATAACTGGCTCTCCACCAGCTTCTAAAATCTGTGAATACAAAGCATACGTGTTTGACGTTCTTATTTGAGAAGGAGAAGTAATAGGCTCTCCAATGTCTAAAATCTCATCTCCTGTTGTAATAATGCCGACTTTAGGTTTCTGATAAACATAAACAAAAGCTTTATTTGCAGAGGCAAGGATACCTGTTTCTGCTGCCCTTATTTTTGTTCCCTTTTTTAGAAGAATATCTCCTTTTTTATAGTCCTCTCCTTGTTTTCTTATATTTGCCCCTTTTTTTAACTCTTGAAAAATAAAAACTTTTCCATCTTCAACCTTTGTAAGTTCCTTTTGAACAACTGTGTCAGCTCCTTCTGGGATAAGACCTCCTGTATATATAGCAGCAGCTTTTCCTTTTTCTATAGCAGGAGGCTCTCCTCCAGCTTTTGCTTCTCCTACCAGCTCTAAAACTGCTGGATTTTCTTCAGTAGCTCCTTTTATATCCTCATATCGAACAGCAAATCCATCCATACCACTATTATCAGCTGGTGGCTGGTCTCTATCAGCAATAACATCTTCTGCTAAAACTCTTCCAAGGGATTCTATTATAGAAACTTTTTCATAAGGAAGAGGCTTCATGTTTTCTAAAACTATTTTTAAAGCTTCTTCAAACTTTATCATTTTTATCTCCTATCTCCTTATATAAAACATTTTAAACTAAAGTTAGCTTTTTTATAGAGGTTATTTTGATAATGATATAATAAACATTATTTTAATTGCCTCAAAAAATCCTTCTCAGGAGAATTTAATATGGCTGGAACAAAAAAGATTAAAAAGGTTCTTGTGGCTAACCGTGGTGAGGTTGCTACAAGGATTATAAGGGCATGTAAAGAGCTGGGTATAAAAACAGTTGCTATCTATTCTGAGGCAGACACAAAAGGTATCTGGGTAAAGAAAGCAGACGAAGCTTATATGATACCGGGAGACCCAATACAAGCTTATCTAAACTTCTATAAAATTGTAGACCTTGCAAAACAAACAAAGTGTGATGCTATTCATCCAGGATATGGCTTTTTATCTGAAAACGCTGAATTTGCTGAATACTGTTTGAAAAAGGGAATTATTTTTATTGGCCCTAAACCTGAACATATCGCCTTATTTGGTGATAAGGTTGCCTCTAAAAAAGCTATGAGAGAAGTTGGTGTTCCAGTTTTACCAGGGACAGATGAACCTATTAAAGATATAAACGAAGCAAAAAGAGTAGCAAAAGAGATAGGATTTCCTGTTATTATCAAAGCTGCTTATGGTGGTGGTGGTAGAGGAATGAGAATTGTTGAAAAGGAAGAAGATTTTGAGAAGCTGTTTGAGTCTGCCACCAACGAAGCTAAAAAGTTTTTCGGAAAAGGGGATGTTTTTATAGAAAAATATGTAAAAAATCCAAGACATATAGAAATACAAGTAATGGCTGATAAATATGGAAATGTTATACATCTTGGAGAAAGGGACTGTTCAATCCAGAGAAGACATCAAAAGGTGGTAGAAATAGCTCCTTCCCCAAGACTCAGTGAAGAAGTTAGGAGGGAGCTTTACAGGGTTGCCGTCAAGGCAATGTTTAAACTAGGATATGAAAGTGTAGGGACATTAGAGTTTTTAGTAGATGAAGATGATAACTTTTACTTTATAGAGATGAACACAAGACTTCAGGTTGAACATACTGTAACTGAAACAGTTACTGGAGTAGACCTTGTCCAGAGAATGATTCAGCTTGCTGAAGGTATGAAACTTCCGTTCTTACAAGAGGATATTAAGTTTAGAGGATATGCTATTGAGTTTAGAATAAATGCAGAAGACCCTGCTAAAGACTTTGCTCCTTCCCCTGGAAGGATAACATCTTACTACTCTCCAGGAGGTCCTGGTGTAAGGATAGATGCAGCTGTTTATAAAGACTATATCATCCCTCCATACTACGACTCTATGATAGCCAAACTTACAGTTTGGGCTTTAAGCTGGGAACAAACTGTAAACAGAGCAAAAAGAGCCTTAGATGAATTCCAGGTTAGAGGTGTTCCTACAAATCTTCCTCTTTTAAGGCAGATAGTAAGAGACCCTGATTTTATGGCAGGCAAGTTTGATACTTCTTATATAGATAAAAAACTTCCAACATTTAAACTCAAACCAGACAAAGAAAATCCTGAAGATTTAGCTACTGTAATAGCAGCTGCTATAGCAGCTTATCACAGACTTTAATAAAAAAAGGAGGTTTTTTACATGTCTATTATTGTAAATGTTAAGGGAAGGGAAGTTTTAGATAGTAGAGGAAATCCTACTGTTGAAGCTGAAGTTACATTAGAAAGCGGGGTTGTAGCAAGGGCTATTGTGCCAAGTGGTGCATCAACAGGAGAAACAGAAGCTGTAGAACTTAGAGATGGTGATAAAAGCAGATATAAAGGAAAAGGCGTTTTAAAAGCTGTTGAAAATATAAATACAAAAATAGCAGACCTTCTTATAGGAGAAGAATCAACAAATCAAGTAAGAATAGATAGACTTATGATAGAACTTGATGGAACATGGAATAAGAAAAATCTTGGAGCAAATGCTATTCTTGCTGTTAGTTTAGCTGTTGCAAGGGCATCTGCTCTAGAGCTGGGACTTCCTTTATACAGATATATAGGTGGAACAAATGCAAAGATTTTACCTGTTCCTTTAATGAATGTTATTAATGGTGGTGTTCATGCTGATAACAATCTAGATTTTCAAGAGTTTATGATTGTTCCTGTTTTTGGAGGAAAAGACCCAGAAAAACCAAGATTCAGTGAAGCTTTAAGATGTGGCGTTGAGATTTTCCATACATTAAAAGAGATACTTAAAAAGAAAGGATACTCGACAAATGTAGGAGATGAAGGAGGTTTTGCTCCAAATCTTCAATCAAATAAAGAAGCTCTAGATATTCTTATGGAATCTATAAAAAAAGCTGGTTATGAGCCAGGAGAAGATGTATTTCTTGCTTTAGATGCTGCTTCTTCAGAGTTTTATGATAAGGAAAAAGGTGTTTATAGGTTTGAAGGAAGAGAGCTTTCAAAAGAAGATATGGTGGTTATCTATGAAGAAATAGAAGGGACATATCCTCTTATCTCTATAGAGGATGGAATGGCTGAAGATGACCTTGAAGGATGGAAAATGCTTACTGATGCTTTAGGAAAAAAAGTTCAGTTAGTTGGAGATGACCTTTTTACTACAAATCCTA
This sequence comes from Aquificota bacterium, assembly GCA_013153795.1. Classification (GTDB taxonomy): domain Bacteria; phylum Aquificota; class Aquificia; order Aquificales; family Hydrogenothermaceae; genus JAADDV01. Next base: position 13,689 of record JAADDV010000087.1, read on the forward strand.
AGTTATTGAAAGAAAAAGGAATAGAAAAGGGAATAGCTAACTCAATCCTTATAAAACTAAACCAGATAGGCTCTTTAACCGAAACATTAGATGCTATTGAGTTAGCAAAAACTTATAGTTATACTAACATCATATCTCACAGGTCGGGGGAAAGCGAAGATACATTTATAGCAGACCTTGCAGTTGCTACAAATGCAGGACAAATTAAAACTGGTTCTGCATCTAGAACTGATAGAGTAGCTAAATATAACCAGCTTTTAAGGATAGAGGAAGAACTTGGAGAAGACGCAATTTTTAAAGGAAAAGAAGTTTTTGAAAAATTTCTTAAAAATAAATAAACATTTAGGAGCAGAACGTATTCTGCTCCTTTTCACATTCTTCTCTCTTATATATACTTCCTATATTCTTTTTTTCGGAAAAAATAATATCTTCAAATATATAGAAAAAGAAAGAACAAAAAAAACTCTTCAAGAAGAAATTATAAAACTTCAAAAGGAAAATGAGCTTCTAAGAAAAGAAATTTCTTTTTTAAGAAGAGACAAATTTTATATAGAAAAAAAAGCTAGAGAAGATTTAGGATTAGTAAAAGAAGGAGATGAAATTTTTATTATTATTCCTAAAAAGAGAAAAGTTCAGGAGCAGGAAGACCGTTGGATAGACAAGGTAATAAAGAAATATCAGGAATTTATACTAAGACAGTAAATTTATCCCATATAGATACATTCTTATTTGATTTAGATGGAACACTGGTAGATTCAAGTGATGATATATATATGGCAGTTGCCCATACACTTAAAGAACTTGGATTTGAGCCTCTGCCAAAAGAAGAAGTTATAAAACATGTTGGATACGGAGCTAGAAAACTTTTAGAAGGTGTTTTAAACACAAAAGATGAAAAGCTTTTGGATAAAGCTGTAGAAATTTTTAGAGATTACTACTTTAAAAATCCTGTTGTTTATTCTAAAACATATGACGGTATAAAAGATTTATTAAAAACCTTAAAAGAAAAAAACAAAAAAATAGCAGTTGTTACTAACAAATACGAAGATATTTCCTGGGAAGTTGTAAACGGCGTAGGAATAGGTGAGTATATAGATTTTCTTGTAGGTGGAGATACAACGCCTGAAAAAAAACCTTCCCCTATCCCTGTTTTGTATGCCCTTGAAAAACTAGGTGGCAAGAAAGCTGTTATTATTGGTGACAGTGAAACAGATATAAATGCTGGTAAAAAAGCTGGGATAGAAACATGTCTTGTTATGTATGGTTTTGGAAAAAAAGATTTAGCTCTTGCTTCAAATCCTGATTATATCATCGAATCTATAAAACAGATAATTGTTTAATAAACAGGGTGTTTTACAAACCAATAAACAATAAAAGCAAAAACTCCTCCTGCTATTGTCAGATAAGCTGCTTTTATTCCTTTTTCATGTTTTATCACTCTAATATGGAGTAAAAATCCATAAAAAATCCATAAAAGAGATAAAGCTATCTGTTTTGGGTCCCATATCCAGTGTTTCCCAAGGTATACACTAGACCAAATAGAAGAAGCTATAAGGGCTAAGGAAAGGGTTATAAAAGCTAAAACTGTTGATTTGTATTCTACCTCTTCAAGTAAAGCTAAAGAAGAGGAAAATTTAGAAACAAAAAATGAATCCAGTTTTTTTCTCTTTAGGTCTCTATGGGTAAGAATATATATTACAGCTACAACTGTTGAAGCAATAATAAAGGCGTAAGCAACCATAGAGAGAATAACATGGGCATAAAACCAGAAGTTTTTATAAACCTGCGCTTGCTCCCCAACATTAGGTAGTGTCATAGCTATAAGAAAAACGTTTATTGGGGCAAATATAGAACCAAAATCTTTTAGTTTTTTCTTATATTTTATAGAAAGTCCGTAATATACAACTCCTATAAGGAAAGCTAAGAAAAAAGGAAGCTCCTGCTGGGTTGCAACAGCAAATGTTTTTTCTTGGAAATCTTTTATGCCTATATATATAAGTTGAATAAGAAATCCAAGTCCAAAGAAAGAAAATCCTATTTTTGTTCCAATCTCTTTTTTAGTAAAAAGATACATCCAGAAACCAAATGAAGAAAGGAAATAAGCCATCAGTGCTGCTATTAAAACAAGTTTCAGCATCTATCTATCCTTAGTCTGTTTTAGATTTAATTTGTTTTTCATTTTTTCTCCTGTAAAGCCTTACTCTGCTTTTAGAATACTTAGGAAAGCTTCCTGAGGAAGTTCAACCTTTCCAAGCTGTTTCATTCTCTTTTTACCTTTTTTCTGCTTTTCAAGAAGTTTTTTCTTTCTTGTTATATCTCCTCCATAACATTTTGCTAAAACATCCTTTCTAAGAGGTGGTATTCTGGCAGATGCTATAACCTTTGAGCCTATAACAGCCTGTATTCTAACCTCAAAAAGCTGTCTTGGAATAACTTCTCTCATTTTATCTACAATACTTCTTCCTGTTCTGTAGGCTTTATCTCTGTGGACTATAAATGAAAGGGCATCTACAGGTTCTCCATTTATGAGGATATCCATCCTTACAAGGTCTCCAGGTCTGTAGTCTTTAAACTCATAATCAAAGGAAGCATATCCCCTTGTTGCAGTTTTTAGTTTGTCATGGAAATCAAATAAAACCTCTGCCATAGGAATATCATATCTGAGGATAACTGTTTTTTTATCTATATACTCAAATCCTTTTTGAATACCTCTTTTGTCCTGAACAAGCTGCATTATAGCTCCGACATAGTCGTTAGGGGTTATGATATTTGCCTCTATATAAGGCTCTAAAATTTCTGCTATTTGGGACGGGTCTGGCATCTGGGAAGGATTTCTTATCTCAAGCTCTTCTCCTTTCTTTGTTCTTACTTTGTATATAACGTTTGGTGCTGTTGTAATAAGCTCAACATCATACTCTCTTTCAAGTCTTTCCTGAACAATTTCCATATGAAGAAGTCCTAAAAAACCACATCTAAAACCAAGTCCTAAAGCTGGGGAGCTTTCCATTTCATATGTTAGGGCAGCATCATTTATTGAGTATTTTTCAAGGGCATCTCTCAGGTCTTCAAAGGTTGTTGAGCCTGTAGGGTATAAACCTGCATAAACCATAGGTTTTGCTGGTCTAAAACCAGGTATAGGCTCAGGGGTAGGATTTTTTGCATCTGTTATAGTATCCCCAATACGTATATCTCTAACATCTTTTATAGCTGCAGCTATGTATCCAACATCTCCAGCTTTTAAACTTTCCAGCTCTGTCATATGTGGTGTCTGAGCTCCAACCTCTGTAACATCAAACTCTTTTCCTGTAGACATAAGTTTTATTCTTGTTCCTTTTTTTACTTCTCCATCAAATATCCTTACAAAAGCAACAGCTCCTCTATATGGGTCATAGTAAGAGTCAAAAATTAGAGCTTTTAAGGGCTTGTTCTCTTCTCCTTTAGGAGGAGGGATTTTGTTTACTATAGCCTCAAGAATGTCCTCTATCCCTATTCCTGCTTTTCCTGAGGCAAGGATTGCTTCGTCTGGGTCTAGTCCTAAAACATCTGCTATCTGTTCTTTTATTCTGTCAACATCTGCAGAAGGAAGGTCTATCTTGTTTATAACAGGAATTATCTCAAGGTCTTGTTCTAATGCCTGCCAGAATGTGGCTATAGTCTGGGCTTCTATTCCCTGGGTTGCATCTATAAGAAGAAGTGCCCCTTCACATGCTGCTAAAGAACGGGAAACCTCATAACCAAAATCAACGTGCCCTGGTGTATCTATAAGGTGGAGAGTATACTCCTGACCATCTTTTGCTTTGTATTTAAGTCTAACAGCCTGAAGTTTTATTGTGATTCCTCTTTCCCTTTCTATATCAAGGGTATCTAAAAGCTGGTCTTTTTTTTCCCTTTCTGTTATAGCCCCGGTAAACTCCATAAGTCTGTCTGCAAGGGTAGATTTTCCATGGTCAACATGGGCTATAATAGAAAAGTTTCTTATATGTTTTAGCCTTTCACTCATTTGCTGTCCTCGTTATATAATGTTTTGCTACAAAACAGATAAACTATTTTATCAAGTTATTTGAAGGAGTTTTATGTTAGAAAATCTATTTTCTGTAATTTTATATTTTAGTTTAGGATATTTTTCAAGGAAAAAAGGTATATTTAAGGAAGACGCATCAGATATTCTTATAAAATTTATTATCTATTTTTCTTTTCCAGCTCTTGTTATTTACAACATATACCACTTAAAGGTTGATTCATCTATTTTCTTTATTGTTTTCACAGGGTGGGCAGTAGTTATTTTTTCTATTTTTCTTTCCTTCTTTGTAGGAAAGCTTTTAAGATTTAACAAAGCTACCCACGCTTCTTTTATTATGATGGCTACCTTTGGAAATACCTCTTTTTTAGGTTTTCCTTTTCAGCTTGCTTTTTTTGGTGAGGAAGGTCTTAGATATGCCGTTATTTTTGATCAGCTTGCATCTTTTTTACCTGTTTCTCTACTTTCTCCTTTTATTCTTGCCTATGGACAGGGCTCAAAAACTATATCTATTGACTGGAAAAAGATAATCACATTTCCTCCATTTGTAACACTGGTCTTTGCTTTTTTAATAAAACCTTTTTTTTCTATTCCAGAGTTTGTTTTGAATGCCCTTCATACCCTTGGAATGACTGTTATACCTTTAGCTCTTTTTTCTGTAGGATTTAATCTTAGATTTTCTGCTGTAAGGGAAAGATTAAGAGATGTTTTAATAGTTTTATTTATAAAAATGATATTTGTTCCTTTTGTTGTTGTTTTAGTGCTGGTTTTTCTTGGAATAGAATTTACCCTTCCTGTGAAATCTACCCTTTTAGAGATTGCTATGCCTCCTATGGTTTTAGCTTCTATTTTTGTTATTGGTGCAAAACTAGATAAAGACCTAGCTGTATCTTCTGTAGGTCTTGGAATAATAGCAAGTTTTATAACTGTTCCTATTTTTGTCTGGATTATTAATCATTTTTGATTAAAATATGGTTTAAAAACAAAAAAAATGGTTTAAATTTTTAAAACTTTAAAATAAAAACTTAAAATTTAAGGTGCTTTAATATGGCAAAAGTAGCTGTTATTGGTGCTGGTCTTGCTGGAAGTGAGGCAGCGTATAAAATTGTAAATGAAGGTTTTAGTGTAGACCTTTATGAAATGAGACCTGTAAAAACTACCCCTGCCCATAGGACGGAAAAGTTTGCTGAGCTTGTTTGTTCAAACTCTTTAGGAGGCAAAGAAATAACAACAGGAGCAGGTCTTTTAAAAGAAGAGATGAAACTTTTAGACTCTCTTATTGTAAAAACTGCTGAGGAGTTTAATGTTCCAGCAGGAGGAGCTTTAGCTGTAGACAGGGAAAAATTTTCTCAAAAAATAACCGAGATTTTAGAAAATCATCCAAACATAAATGTTATAAGAGAGGAAGTAAAAAAAATCCCTGAAGGATATGATGTTGTCATTATAGCAACAGGACCTTTAACTTCAGAAGATTTATCTAAAGAAATCCAGAAACTAACTGGTGCAGAACATCTTTACTTTTACGATGCTATAGCACCAACTGTAGATGCAGAGACTGTAGATTTTTCAAAAGGTTTTTGGGGAGATAGATACTCAAAAGGAGAAGGAGACTATTTTAACTGTGTTTTGACAGAAGAAGAGTATGAAAGATTTTATGAAGAACTCTTAAAAGGGGAACAGGTTCCTTTAAAGGATTTTGAAAGGGCTGTTTTTTTTGAAGGTTGTCTTCCTATAGAAGAAATAGCAAGAAGAGGAAAACAAACACTTCTTTTTGGTCCTATGAAACCAGTAGGCTTAGTTGACCCAAAAACGGGAAAACAGCCTTTTGCCGTTGTTCAGCTTAGAAAAGAAAACAAAGAAGGAACACTTCTTTCTATGGTAGGATTTCAGACAAAGCTTAAATACCCAGAACAAAAAAGAATCTTCAGGTTTATACCAGCATTAAAAGATGCCACTTTTGTTAGACTTGGTTCTATACATAGAAATACTTTTATCCAGTCCCAAAAAGTTTTAAAACCTACTCTTCAAATGAAAGATAAACCAAACATTCTTTTTGCAGGACAGATAACAGGAGTAGAAGGATATGCTGCTTCTGCTGCAACAGGAATCCTTGCAGGGATAAATGCCGCTAGGATGTTAAAAGGGGAGGAACCTGTTGTTCCACCTGAAACAACAATGCTTGGAGGTTTGGTCAGGTATATAACAGAGCCTAAAGAAGAACTTCAACCAATGAATCCAAATTTTGCTCTTTTACCTGACCTAAAAGGAAAAAAAATAAAAGATAAAAGAAAAAGAAAACTTTTAAAAGCTGAAAGAGCTTTAAAAGATATGAAAAAATTTGTAAACGAACTAAATAAAGAAAAGGTTGGTTAATATATAAACGAAAAAGATTTGAAAAACCGACACATTAGTATAGAATAGTTTCGGTGTTTTTAGATATAGTTTGTTGAAACAAGAATAAGAAAAAAGCGAGTGTTTATTGAAAATATGATTTAAATCATATTTAATTTTTCACCAAAATTTTTGATAAAAGTAGACTAAGAATTTTTGTAAGTTATTGAAATAAAGAGAAAATTCAAATTATAAGATGACAATAAAGCGATATAGTTTGGGATGCATATCGAAAATTAGGAAATGCTTGAATATCAAGCATTAGAAGGAGATATAAAAGGTTATTGCAAATTAATTGCATTTGCAAAATGCTCGCTGAACATATTAAATACAAGCTCTTGCTCTTACCCGCCTTCTTGAGGGTATTGCGACCCTTCTTAGTATTTTTATTCCAGATATAGCGTCTGTACTTGCTCTTATCTGTTTTAGAAGTTGGGATAAATTCTTATCTCTGTTGTCAGCTTGGGATTTGTCCCAGTTTTTAAGGGTATTACAATACTTGAAATACTTAACTTTTTACGAAAAAACTCAGCTTACTTTTATCTATTTTGAAAATTGCCAGAAAACCTTAACCAAGTAAAACTCTTTATTTAATGTTTATTGAGCCATAATTTTTTTTAAATCTCAGTTTAATCAATTAATTTCATATTTGCATTGTTTATCTATAGAGAGCTAGTTAATAGATATAATTTGCAAAGCTTTGTAAATTATGTTTACAATTTTTGAAGGGGGAGAGTTATGAGGCTAAAATTAGTACTATCTTCAGATAAAAACTATATATCACTTCCTTTACATCATAATTATGCCCTTCAAGTAATGCTATATAAAAGCCTTCCAAATTTTTTATCTAATTTTCTACATAGTATTGGTTATTTTTATAAAGGAAGAAAATTTAAGCTATTTACTTTTTCAAAAATACAATCGAAACATTTTATTTTCTTAAAAGAGAAAAAAATAATTAAATATCAGACACCAATTACTCTATATGTATCTTCAGGAATTTCAGATATAACAAAATCTTGGGGAGAAACTTTTTTGAAAAAAGATAAAGTAATTCTTGGTAAAAATGAGCTTTATCTTGAAGAAATAGAGATACTAACATCTCCAATTTTCAAAGAAGAAATGCTTATAAAAACCCTTTCTCCTATAACTGTTTATAGAACGTTTGAAAATGATAAAAAATACTATAGATATTACTCACCAAATGAAAAAGAGTTTCAAGAGCTAATTAAAGAAAATATAAGAAAAAAATACCAGATAATAACAAGAAAAGAACTAAAAGACTTTCCATTTGAAATAAAACCACATGAAAACATAAAAAAAGTCCTTTTTAAATATAAAAATTTTCCAATAGAAGCTTACGAAGGAATTTTTAAAATAAAAACAGACCCGGAAATATTTAAAACCGTATACGACACAGGCTTAGGCGCTAAAAACTCCCAAGGCTTTGGGATGATTGAGGTGATTGAGAATGATAAAGCTAACTTTTGAATGTGAAATTATAACTCCAATGTTTATGTATGGTGGAGATGGACGCACACTAGAACTTCGTCCATCTGAATTTAAAGGAATGCTTCGCTTTTGGTGGAGGGCATTACATCCTGATTTGTCTCTTAAAGAATTAAAAGAGAAAGAAAATGAAATTTTTGGTAGCACAAATAGAAAAAGTGGTTTTAGGATAGTTATTAAACCAATTAATGAAATAAGGAATACAAATAAAAATATTAAACATATTAAATTTGATGACAAACAGATTAGTTTAAGTTACTTATTTTACTCTATGTTTTTAGGAGATAATAAAGATAAAGAACATTTTTCACCTAATACAACCTTTGAAATTATTTTCTACTTTAAAGATAAAAATCAAGTTAAGGATATTTTACAAGCATTTTGGCTTTTAATGTATTTGGGTGGTCTTGGAAGTAGAAATAGAAGAGGTGCAGGAAGTTTTATTTACAATAGAATAATTGATCCTGATAATATTTTATCCTTACTTTATTTCAAGTTTAGGAATAATTTCAAAAATATTAATGATTTAAAAGAATACTTAATTAGCAATTTAATAAGTTTTGGTATATATCCTTCAAAGGAAATTCAAGATTACATAAACTTCAAAGGATTTGAGCTATTTTTAGGAAAGAGAACATCAAGAAACATATGGAAAGCTTTACAATATACACAAGAAATTTTAAAGGAATATGAAGATAAGAATTGTAAGAAAGCTATCTTAGGGTTACCTAGAAAGAATATAAAAATATTAAAGCTAAACAAAAATAGCAAATTAGATGTTAAAAGAAGTGGTTCTCCATTATTTTTTAAAGTTTTTAGATTAAATCAAAATGAATATGTATTATTAGCCCTTTTATTTTATAAAGAACTTTTACCTAATGGATTTTCAATAGATATATGTGAAAGGACAAATAAGGATTTAAAAGAATACATGAAAGATAGATATAAAAATTTATCTAAATATTTAGTATCAAAAAGTCTAGAAGGAATTATAGGGGTTAGAAATGGATAAAAATGAATATCTTTTTATTTTTACAATAACGCCAGTTCAAAGCTTTATAGCACAAGCTAGGAAAACAAGAGATTTACATGCAGGAAGTCGGATTTTATCAGAGTTAATTAAGAAAGCCAATAGAAAGAGCACAAAAATATAATGTAGAAATGATAATGCCTCGTTTAGAAGAGAATGAAGATTTAAATAAAATATTTTCTATAACAAATAAGTTTTATGTAAATATGGAAAATCAAGAGCTGTTTGACAGGCTAATAAATTCAGTGCAAAAAAAAGAAAGCTACTACACTCTTTCCCTTGGACTTGCAAATCTACTGGCAAACTTTAGATATGTAGGTCTATACGATGCTAAACATGTAGAAGAAGCAACAGAACTTCACTCTATAGTTTTGGCAGAAAACATAAAAGAGCTTGAAGTAGAAGAGGGCAAACAATATTCAAAAGAAAAACTGCCAATGGATATGAACTCTAATAAAGAAGTTTTAGCTTATAAAGATGTAGTTATGGAAGTGCAGGGGAAGAGTTTAAGGGGAGTATTTAGAGATTTAGTTCTACTGAATGAGAATAACATAATCTGCATTTATTGAGGAAAGAAAATGGGGAACTGTGAAAATGCTATGATTCTATCAGCTAAAGTGTGCAAATTTGTAGAAAGTGGTGCTATGGAAGAAAGCATTACTGATTATATAATATGGAAAATACAAGAATGGGCACCTCTTGAAGTCTATAGTATAAATATAAAAAAATTTACTCGTATAGAAGAAAATAAAGAAACCGGTGCAGACTTGGAGATTGTTTTTATTGATTCTGATAAAAATTTATCTTTATCTTTAGTTATACAAGCGAAAGTAACTGTTGAAACTTATAAAAGATACTGTAAAGAAATAGGAAGAAATGGAGGTTCACAGGTAGAAACCTTAATAAATTATTGTGTTTCAAAAGGAAAAATACCTCTTTATATGTTTTATTCTAATCTAGATGTAAATATAAACAACTTTTGTTGTAGAAGCTATATATACACTATTGAATGCTATACTTCTGGTTGTATAACTCTTCAATCTGCTTTAAGAGTAAAAAGTGTTTACAAAAAGAAGTGCCAAAGAAATAAAAAGCTAAGCAAATATGAGCTTACAAATTGGGGAATACTTTTTTCTTGTTTATTTTGTTGTCCAATTACACAGAGAAATAATCCTAGTCCTATAGAACATCTTTTAGAATTTTTTGAAATTTTTTATCTAGATGTTTTAGAAAAAATAGGAAGAGATAAAATATTAAAGAAAGAAATACCAGAATATGTTAAAAAGATAATTGACAAAAGTTTGGAAAATGAACTGAAAGAAGTTCTAGAAGGAGAAGAAAATTCTAACAAAAATATAGAAGATACACTAAGAAAATACGGTCTTTTATATAAAAGAGATAATATAAAGTTTTATCCATCAAAGATATTAGTAATAGATTTAAATAAGGAAAGATGAGTCGTTTTCTTCTCTCCCATCCCAATAAACCAATGCACATTCACATAACAAATGTGTGGAAAACGGCCGTCTCTTTTTTTGAGAAAGAAGGGATAAATGATGAGATTTTAAAAGATATTTTAACGATTATCACATTTGCCCATGATTTTGGAAAAGCTACAGATTATTTTCAGCAGTATATAAAAGGCGATAAATCTTTAAAAAACAAACCAGAAACCAGACACGCCCATATTGGGGGATTGTTAGGATTTTATTTAGTTGAAAAATATTTAGAAAGTAAAAATATAGACAATCTTTTCTTATTTAAATCTA
>JAADDV010000137.1 GCA_013153795.1 Aquificota bacterium
TTTAAAAGCTTTCTTTTTTCTTCTGGGGATAGCTTTTTCTTCTGTTTTACTGTTTTCATACCAAACCCCTTCAAGATGAAAATCTTAGAGTTTAAAATATGGGGATGTTTTCATAAAGTCAATTTTTCATATACAGAAATATGATTTCTATCAATCCAGTGTATAAAAGAAAAGCTTAATGTTATATAATCAAATTTGTTTGATTTTCTCAGGTGAGGTTTCTCTGAATGAAAAGATTTTTACTGGTTTTTGTTTTACTTTTCGTTTTTTCTTATTTTTCTTATGGGAAAACAGAAAACAACTGTCTCAAATGCCATCAAGGTATTGAGCCTATAAGACCATACTCATCAGATATGATGAAAGAGATTTTCAAAATTGCTGAAAAAGCAGGATATCCAAAAAACGACTGTATTGTATGCCACGGGGGAAATCCAGAAGGGAAAACAAAAGGACATGCACACAAAGGAACAGTAAAGGCCTTTATAGAAGGGATAAAAACCAATCACGGCATAAAAAAGGGACCACAAGAGTTTTATCCTGACCCTGGTTCGCCATGGATAAACCAGTATACATGCGGAATGTGTCATGAAGAGCAAGTAAAGGCTCAAAAAACATCTCTCATGTTTACAGAAGCAGGAAAAATACAAGGAACTCTCTGGGGATTTGGCGGTTTAGAAGGTTATATGCATAAAATCGGAAACTATGCTACAGAGGAAAACGATATCCACAAAAAAATGGGAACAGCTGTCTACAACAAATATATGGAAAAACTGAAAGAAAAAGAGCCTCAGGTTTTTCCTAAAAAAATGGAGCCTCTACCTCCTGCGCCAACAGCAGAAGAGGTAGAAAAAAATCCTCAGCTTGCAGCTTACACATACCTTAGACAGGAATGCCTTAGATGTCATACTGGAGTAAAAGGAAGACAAAAAAGAGGAGACTACAGAGGAATGGGATGTTCCTCATGCCATATCCCATACTCAAATGAAGGATTTTATGAAGGAAACGACCCAACAATTCCTAAAAATGAAAGAGGACATATGCTTGTTCATTCTATACAGGCAACAAGAGACACAAAAGTAAAAATCCACGGGATAGAATACTCAGGAATACCTGTTGAAACATGTACAACATGCCACGATAGAGGAAAAAGAATAGGAACATCTTTTCAAGGGCTTATGGAAACAGCCTACAAATCCCCATTTTTAGATGATGGCTCAGACCAGCCAAAACTTCATACAAAACACTACCTTCATCTAAAAGCAGATATACATCTAAAAAAAGGAATGTTGTGTCAGGACTGCCATACATCTATAGATGTTCACAGCGACGGCTTTTTAACAGGAACAACCCTTGCTCCTGTAGAGATAGAATGTCAGGACTGCCATGGAACACCAGATAAATACCCTTGGGAACTTCCTATAGGATACTCAGATGAGTATGAAGAAAAACCAAAAGAAGGAAAACCAAGGGGATTAACAAAAACCCTTCCAGAATACCTGAAGAAAGGAAAAGTTTATGACCCAAAAGATGGATATCTTTTAACAGCAAGGGGAAATCCTTTCGGAAATGTTGTAAAAGAAGGAGATGAGGTTATAGTCCACACTGTAGGGGGAAAAGATATAAGACTAAAACCTCTGAAAAAACTTGTAAAAGAAGGAAAGATAGACGAAGAAGGCATTGTAGCAATGGTTTATATAAAGAAACATATAGACAGAATGGAATGTTACACATGTCATGCTACATGGGCACCCCAGTGTTATGGATGCCATATAAAAATAGATTACTCAAAAGAATACAAACATCCTGACTGGATAGCAATGGGAAATGCTGTTGATAAACATGGTTTAACTGCTGATGCAAGAGGGGAGCTTAAAAACTTCCTTATAGATGGGAAGATTGAGGAAACCCGTTCATATCTTAGATGGGAAAATCCACCTCTTGTACAGAATGGAGAAGGGAGAATATCCCCAGCAATACCAGGATGCCAGACAACAGTAACAGTAATAGGAAAAGATGGGAAGCCTCTTCTTTTAAACCATATTTTTAGAATACCAAATGTCGAAGGAGCAGGTCCAGAAGGACAAAAAGCAATAGATATATCACCAGTTCACCCTCATACAGTTCAAAAAGAATCAAGAACATGCGAGAGCTGTCATACAAATCCTGTATCAATGGGATACGGAATTGAAGAAGGAAAACTTTATGAAAATCCTTCAAAACCCTATATTGTTGACCTTTCAACAGCAGACGGCAAAATCTTACCTAAAATATTCAAAGTCCAGATAAACAGTATTCCAGAGCTAGACCACGACTGGTCTAGATTTGTAACAGAAGATGGAAAACAACTTCAGACTGTAGGACATCACTTAAGTTTATCAAGACCTTTAAACAACGAAGAAAGAAGCAAACTTGATAGAAGAAGCGTCTGTTTATCCTGCCACCAGGAAATACCATCTCAAGACCTTGCAGTAAGTATATTAACTCATATAAAAGAAGTTTCTGGAATAAAAATAGATAAAGAAACTCATAATAGTATCCTTCATAAACTTTTATTACTTGGAGCTTGGGTTCAAGTTGGAGGTATTTTAAGTTTGGGATTAGGAATAATGTATTTTCTTTTTTTAAGAAAAAAGTTATAAAGTTTTAAATACTTTAAAGTGGAGAAATTATTATTTTATAGCTTGATTTAAAATCAAGGGGAGGGATTTTTTTAACTTTTTTATTTTATTTTGCAAAAGTTTATTAAGTAAAACTTATCTATACAGAAAAATATTTATTGATTTCATTTACTTTTCACAGGCAGTTGATAAGTTTGATAAGGGTAATAGCTTGTATTTTCTATAAAAATAAAAATCAAGGGATAGTAGCATGAGCATAATAAAAAAATTATGGAATTTTTTAACATCTATGGAGCTTATGATATTTCTCGTCCTCGTTTTTGCTTTTTCTATAGGGGTAGCAACTTTTATAGAAAATGATTTTGGGACAGAAACAGCTTGGGCTTTAGTTTATGGCTCAAAATGGTTTGAAGTTCTATGGATTTTATTAGGAATAAATCTAGTTGGAAATATTATTAAATACAGAATGTGGAAACCTAAAAAGCTTCCAGCTTTTATGTTTCATATATCTTTCCTTCTTATATTTCTTGGAGCAGCCCTTACAAGATACTTTGGATATGAAGGAACTCTTCATATAAGAGAAGGAACAGCAAATAACGAGCTTGTTTCTTCTGATGCGTTTATACAAGTAAAAGCAGAAAAAGATGGAAAAGAGTACTACGCAGAAAAAAAAGTTTATATGTCAGCTATTGGAGGAAACGGGTTTGAAGTTTCTCTTAATGTTGATGGAAAACCTCTTGTGGTAAAGTTTAAAGAGTATCTTCCAAAAGTTGTTAAAAAAGCAGTGGAAGACCCTAATGGAAAACCTATCATAGAGTTTATGACAATGTCTTCAGGTTCTATGCCTGACACAGTTTTTCTTGAAGATGGAAAAGCATACGACCTTGGCTCTGTAGTTATTGCACTAAACGCCAAAGTAAAAACAGATAAACCTTATATTATAATCACAGAAAAAGATGGAAAATTTTTCTTTATTTCAAACCACCCAGTTCAGTTTTTTAAAATGGCTGACAAGTCTTCAGGAGTTTATGAAGCAAACATAGAACATCCATTTGAAAAAGGAAAAATGTATATAATCGGAGACACAAGGATAGTTCCAAAAACAATCCTTACAAAAGGAACAGTAAAAATAGTAAAAGAGGAAGACAAATCAAACAGCATGGTTAAAAACATGTCCTGGTCAGCTGTAAAAGTAGAAGTTGATTATGACGGGAAGAAAAAAGAAGTAACCCTTCTTGGCGGAGGAATGGGAACAAAAGGTATACCTGAAGAAATCCAGATAGACGGAACAAAAATAACTCTTGAATGGGGAGCAAAAATAATAAAACTTCCTTTCTCTGTTTATCTAAAAGACTTTATTGTTGAAAGATACCCTGGTTCTATGCAGCCATCTTCCTATGAAAGTAAAGTTGTTGTTTTAGATAAGAAAAACAATGTAGAGATGCCTTACAGAATATATATGAACCACACATTAGATTACGGAGGATACAGATTTTTCCAGGCTTCCTATGACCCAGATGAGAAAGGAACAATTCTCTCTGTAAACCACGACCCAGGAAAAATACCTACGTATATAGGATACACCCTTTTAGCATTAGGACTTTTATTAAACATATTCAATCCATACAGTAGATTTGGAAGGTTAGCAAGAATGAGATTTTTAGATAATAAAACAATAGCTATCATTCCGATGATAGTCCTTTTATCAGGATTTTTAACAGGAAAATCATTTGCAGAAGAAAAACCTCCACATCCTAAAGGATTTGATGTAAAGCAAGTAATAAATGAAGTAAAAAAGATAGATAGGAAAACGGCAGATAATTTTGGAACACTTGTTGTGCAAACATCGGGTGGAAGGCTGGAACCAATAGACACTCTTGCAATAGATGTATTAAATAAAATCTCAAGGAAAAGAGAGTTTTATGGACTGAACCACAACCAGATAATTCTTGGAATGCTGGCAAAACCAAGATACTGGCAGCTTATACCAATGATAAAGGTAAACCACCCTGCCATTAAAAAACTTCTTGGAATAGACCCAGATGCAAAATATTTTGCTTTTATAAATGCTTTTGATGGACATGGAAGATACAAACTTGCTGAAGCTGTTGAAAGAGCCAAAAGAAAAAGACCAGCTCAAAGAACAAAACTTGATAAAGAATTAATAAAAGTAGATGAGAGAATAAATATTGCCTATATGGTTTACACAGGAGAGATTTTTAGAATTTTTCCTTTAGAAGGAGACCCTAACCATACATGGTATTCTCCAAGATTTGCTGTTGAAAAATTTCCTGAAGAAGACAAAAAACAAATAAGAAAAATGCTTATAGATTTTTTCTCAGGTATAGATGAGGGAATGCAAGCAGGAAACTGGAAAAAAGCTAATGATGCAATAGAAGAAATAAGAAAATACCAGAAAACAAAAGGAGCTGCTATATATCCATCTGAAACAAAAATAAAAGCTGAAATTCTTTATAACAGATTAAATCTTTTTGAAAGATTGATACCTGTTTATCTTTTTGCAGGATTAGCCCTTTTAGTCCTCATATTTGCTAAACTTATAAAACCATCTTTAAACCTTACATGGCCTACAAGAGTAGTCCTTGGAATTCTTATTTTAGGATTTATAGCTCATACATTTAACCTTATACTCAGAGGATACGTATCTGGACACTATCCATGGAGTAACGGATACGAATCTCTCATATACATAGCATGGACGATAATCTTTGCAGGAATTCTTTTTGCAAGACAGTCACCTTTTGCTGTTGCTTCAACAGGAATTTTAGCTGGACTTACACTTTTTGTAGCTCATCTTAGCTGGATGGATCCTCAAATAACAAATATAGTTCCTGTTTTAAAATCATATTGGCTTGCAATTCACGTTTCTGTTATTACAGCAAGTTATGGATTTCTTGGACTTTCAGCACTTCTTGGTTTTATAACCCTTATTCTATTTATAATCAGAAATCCAAAAGTTCAGGATGAAAAACAGAAACAAATAGAGCTTTCTATCCTTGAAGCAACAAGAATAAATGAGATGTCTATGATTATTGGACTTGCTTTAATAACAGTTGGAAACTTCCTTGGAGGAGTTTGGGCTAATGAAAGTTGGGGAAGATACTGGGGATGGGACCCTAAAGAAGTATGGGCTTTAGTAACTATCCTTGTTTATACAGCTGTCGTTCATATGAGATTTGTTCCTAAAATTTACTCAACATACTCCTTTGCTGTAGCTTCTGTTTTAGCTTACTCCTCAGTAATAATGACTTACTTTGGCGTTAATTTCTACCTTTCGGGACTTCACTCTTACGCATCAGGAGACCCTGTGCCTATACCAACATGGGTTTACTGGGCAGTTGGAATAGTGGGAACAATAATTGTTTTAGCTTATCGCAATAGGCATATTCGAACAATATAATGGTAATGGAGGTTAGATATGAAAAAATATGTTTTATTACTTCTTTTATCTTTTCTTTCTTTTTCTTTAGCTAAAGAAGAAATCTCTTCCTTAGAAAAAAAATTTCTATCATGTAATACAATAGAAGGAAATTTTATACAAGAAACATATATAAAAGAT
>JAADDV010000180.1 GCA_013153795.1 Aquificota bacterium
ACATTACATAGTAGGAGGAAAAGTCTTAACAAAATCCAAAAATGATATTGCTCTAATAGAAATTAAAGGAAAACTAAACACAAAAAAGCATAGATATACATGGATAAACTGGGGTTATAAAAAAGAATGTAGCAGATATAATCTTTTAGGCTTTAGCTATCCTAAAGAAAACTTTTTAAGATATCAAGAAGGACATTATTCTAGAAAATGCGATATTGAAAGCGGAAAAAAATTAAAAGTTAGATGTGGAAATAATATTTCTGGTAATGGATTTGAGGTAATCTGGAGAAAAGGAAGTGTTGATAGAGGTTCTAGTGGTTCAGCTTTACTTAGTTTTTGTAGATTAGATAATAACGAATATAGATGGATTATAACAGGAGTTTTATCTGCAAGAAATAGAGGTTGTGACCCAGCAAATGGTATTTATGGAGACTTTTTCACTTTCTTAAAAGAAAACAAAAAAGCCCGTAATATCCTAACTCAAGGTCTTCCTGATGATGCCTTTGAAGAAAATGATTATCTTTACCAGGCTTTCAACACTGATGAGATATTTAATAACGTTTGTGGAGAAATAAAAAAACTTAAAAATCTCGCTTTAAAAGATAACGATGATGATTGGTTTAGCATGACTTTACCAAAAGGTTGTAGATTAGTATTAAATCTAGATTACATTAGCAGATATGGAGATATAGGTTTAGAAATATTAGATGATAGAAAAAACATTTTATATAAAACAAAAGATGAAAATAAAAATAAACAAACATTTAGTTTTTTAGCTAGGAAAAAAGAAAGAATATACATTCATCTTTATCTTAAAGATGATACTTATCAAAACTATAATCTATCCCTTTTTAAAGAAAGATATGCTGATGCTCCTAAAATAGATGTTAATGTTAAAAATCTTGTTCCTAAAATAAGATATGGAGGTATACAAAAAGAGTATTATACAAATAAACCTAAAATAGAGCTTTTAATAAGTTATAAATCTGATTTTTATAATAGTAGAGACTTAAAACTTTGTGTTGGAAGATTTTTAAATTCCTGTAGAGTATGGGAACCTCTTAGAAATCCATATATTTGGAATCTAGATAATAAAGAAGGAAAATATATCAGATATGTATCTGTAAAAACTCCTATTGGAAGATATTCAAACTTTAAAAAAATAGTAGTCTACTATGATAAAACCCCTCCCTCTGATGGAAAACTACTTTATTCTTTAACAAAAGAAGGTATTCAATTTAAATGGAAAGATTTTAAAGACAATTTAACAGGTATTGGAAATTACAAACTTGTTTATGGAAAAAATAGCAATATCTCTTGTAAAAAAGGAGAAATACTGTATTTTGGTAAAAATACATACTTCTTACATAGAACTAAAGACCCTTCTGGATATTATCTTATCTGTGCCCAAGATAAAGCTGGCAACTGGTCTAAAGGAACAAAAATCTCTATAAAATAATCCTTACAAGAAAAGGCCTTCTTCTTTTGCCTTTTCTTCATACATTTTTACTTCTTCATCTGTGACTTGATGAAAATCTCTGTAAAAAGCTCCTACTGCAAAAAAAGGGGTATCAACTTTTTCTAAACAAAAAACTTCATCAAAAATCTCTTTTACTCTATCTATACTATCTGCTGGACAAACTGGAACAGCAAGGAAAACCCTTTTAGCTCCTTTGTTTTTTGCATACATTCCTGCAACCATAGCTGTATAACCTGTTGCTATTCCATCATCTATAATAAACACATCTTTTCCTTCTAAATCTGGTTCTTTTTCAAGATACTTTTCTTGTTTTTTTATAGCTTCTTGTAAAGCTATTTCTATAGCTTGCTTTAACTGATTTTCAGGAAGATAGTAAGCATAGGTGCTTAAAAGATATGTGCCATCTGTTGCTATTGCTCCTATTGCTGCTTCTGGGTCTGAAGGCATGGCTATTTTTTTTGTTATAACAAGACTAAAAGGGATTCCTGTTTCTTTTGCAACATAATAAGCAATAGGAATCCCACCTCTAGGAATAGCTAGCAAAATAGCATTATCTTTATCAATACCAAACTTATCTAACTTTTCTTTCAGATATTTTCCTAGTAATTTCCCAGCCTCTTCTCTATTTTCAAAAATAATCATTATTTTTCCTCTTTTTGTTATATCTCTTCTAAAATATCAGCAATATTTTTAATATCTTCAAGACCTGTAGATTTTTCTTCTATCTTAGACCATTGCTCAATTACATCAATATCATTTCCTTCGATTTTTTCTTGGGCTTTGTCTATCTTTACAAGAAGAGGTATTTTTGTCATATTTCCTATGATTATTCCTTCTCCTGGATTTAGGCTTGGGAGATAATCCATGAGCTCCTGGGAAAGAGACTCACTAGCCCTTTGGACATGCTTTTGGTCTTCAGGTTCTACAAGTTTAAGGATTATCATGTTGTTCATCTGAGAAAGAATTTCTTTATCTAGGCCTTTTGGTCTTTGGGTTACAATAGCAAGACCTAAACCAAACTTTCTACCTTCTCTTGCTATACGTGCTATATAGTATTTTGATTCGGTGTTTCTTTTCTCTCCTGCAAGAATATGAGCTTCTTCAATTACAATAAGAAGAGGAAACGGCAGTTTACTCTCTCCACTTCTTACAGCTTTTTTTCTTTCCTCTAATGCTCTTCTTAGTATGTTTGAAGCTATTGCATCTGCAACATCCTCATCAAGTTCTGAAAAATCAAATACATTAACCATTCCTGGTTTTATATTCTCGATAAGAGGAGGAACTCCCAGCTTTATTATATGCCCAAGCTCAAACTCAACATCTTCAAGTTTATTTAAGACCTCATACAGAGAATCATCTCTCGTTCTTCCTTTTATTTTGCTACCTAGTTCGCTTTCTGGGTCTGAAATACTTTCTATAGTCTCTTTTAGTCTAGCTAGAAAATCCGAGGTTGAAATATAACTTTGCCAGTCTTCTCCTTTCTCCTCTTTAAGCTGTTTTAAAAGATGCTCGAATGCCATTCTAAAATATCTAAACTGGATATAAGCGTTGTGCTTTATCCCAATAAAAGAAGCAAACTCTTTTGCCTTTAATAGAGCTGGATTTATCAGAGGTGGAACAATATTTATTGCTCTCTTTCCATTTTTTGTAAGATTACTCTTTAAATACTCTCCATGAAAATCAAAAACAACTACTGTTCCATTAAGATTTATTATATTTTTTAGTAAAACAGATATAGTATTAGATTTCCCTGCTCCTGTTACTGCTAAAACTGCAAGATGTCTTAGAATAACCTGTTCTATGTTTATATACACTGGAACGTCTTCTTTTTCAGATAAAAGTCTTCCTATTCTTACAAATTTTTTGCTTTTTGCTCCAAATACTTTTTTTAAAAGCTCAGGGTCAGCTTCATAAATTTCCGAAGCTGGTAATGGCGGTGTTTTTGGAATTTGAAGAAATATTTCATCTCCAACATCAACAACTTCTCCAAGGATATTTATTTCTCCTCTGATGGTATTTTCTTTTACTGAAAACTTTTTTATATTTTCTGCCTGGTCAGGGGTTTTTATACTGTCTGGTAAATAAGGATTTTCCCTTTCAAGACTTTGAATCATTCCTAGAAGTTTTTTTTCTTCTCCATCTTCTATATAAGAGAGAACAACAAACTGACCAATTCTAACTGTTTCCTCTGTTATGAAATTTACACGATGGGGTTTCGTTGTTCCTATACAGTATCCGATTTTTTTCATTTTAATCCTCAAAGATAAAAACTAATTATTCTTTTTCTATAACATCATGAACAACAACAATTTTTCCTGCCCATTCTGATAAAATGTCACAGGCAACTTCAGCCCCTGAACCAGAAGCACAAGCATACATTGTAATTTCACCGGCGACCAAACCAGCTACAAATAAGCCATCTCTAACTTTTCCTTCTACATTTTTTATCATTATTTTTCCTGGTCTTGGAGATTTTTTATGAGGAATTACTTCTACATCTAAACCTTCTATATCAAAAGAATGAAAACCTGTTGCTATAACAATATAATCACTTTTATAAACTTTGTTATCTTCAGTTTCTACAGTAAAATTACCTTTCTCACCATATGCTTTTATAACTTTAGCTTTTCTTAAAGTTAAAGAATCAAATAAAGATGCTTGCTTTCTTATTTTTTCTAATAACTCTTTACCTTTTATTTCCTCAATTCCAGGAACATTTTTTAAATAAGCTTTATCTAAATCTGAATATTCATCATATAATAAAAGGTATTTTTTATCTTTAGTAAAAGGAAATTTCCCATCAGCTGAAGCTAAAGTAATTCCACATGTAAGACCAGCTGGACCACCACCAATTATAATAACATCGTATTTCTCCATTCTAACCTCCCTGTATTTCCTACTGTTTTTGAATAACGATAAATTTTCTTTCAGGTAATCCATAAAAAGAAAGAGAAACTGTAAAAGGTCTAAGTTCTTCTTCTATTTTTTTACCTTTCATTATGATTAGATAGCCACCTTTTTTTAAAATATCCTTTCCCCATTTTAAAACATCAAAGGTTTCTCCTGTTGCTCTGCTTAAAACAATATCAAACTTCTCTTTTATTGTTTCTGCTCTTTGGCAAAGGACTTTATATTCTATTCCAAGTTCTTTTTTTAGCATTTCAAGGAAAATACATTTTTTCTGAACAGCTTCTATTAAATAAAGGTCTATTTTATCTCCATAGTAGATTTTAAGAGGAACCCCTGGAAACCCTGCTCCTGTTCCTAAATCGGCTATTTTTTTACCTTCTACATCAAGCCCTATTTTTTCAAAAAGTTTTATAAGAGTAAGACTATCTAAAAAATGCTTTGTTATTATTTCTTCTTTTTTTCTGATTGAGGTTAGATTATAAACCTTGTTCCATTTTGAAAGGGTGTTTAGGTAAATTTCAAATTTTTTAAGTTGTTCTTCTGTTAGATAAATTCCGTTTTTTTCTGCAAGATTTTTTAACTTTTCTATCATTTTAGAACTTTTTTAGTTTTTATGTAAAAAATATATAAATCAAGTTCGGCAAGAGTAAGCCCCATGTCTCGGGCTATTTTTTCTAAGGCTTCTTCACACTCAAGATAAACTTTTTTTGTTATAGTTTTCCTTGGTTTTACAAGGCCTTTTTCAAACAAAAATCTAGAGATATGTCTATCTATTATAGCAACATCTTCAAAACCAGTGTTTCGTAAAAAATGACTAGATTCTTTATATCCATAACCTTTAACTTCTTTAACGAGTATTTCTCTTGCTTCTTTTCCATTTTCATAATTTTTTACTATATTTTCTAAAAGCTTTTCTTTGTTTCTTAAAAGAACAATCCTTTCTGCTCTTTGCATTGCAAAGCGATGTCCTTTTGAACGAATTATCTCATAAAGTTTTTCTAGTGGATAATTTTTAAAACCCTCTATTCCTATCTCTTTTTGAATTTTTATTCCCATTACAGCAGATGAGTTTGCTGTTAGAATACAGAAACACGCTTCTGAAAAGATATCTGCCTGATAAGGTTCTATATCAACAAACGGTCTAAAATCAAAAGTTGTAATACCTTCTTTTTTTAAATTTTTAAATTCTTGAATACGTTGGTCTACATATTGTTTAACTTCAGAGATGGCCTTTTGAATTTCTTCTTTTGCAGGTATCATTCTACTATATTATACCCGTTTATAAAAATTCCTTCTGAATCAACAAATACGTTGTGAAGAATTTTTCTGTTTTGAGAAAGTTTTACCTTTTTATTGTCAAAGACAACTTCTAGCTTATTTGCATTTCCTATAGTTTCAAACCTTATTTTTTTACAGAATGTTATTTTCTTTTTTTCACCCTTTTTAAGTTTTAATATAACTTCTTTTCCATCAACATAAGCTGTAAGCCATATGTCAGAGTTTGCTTTTAAGACAATATCACTTATTTTTTTTCCATTATCATTAACCTCTTTAAAAGAAACAACCTCTAAAGGTTCTTGAGAAGAAACTGTAGAAGTTATAAGCTCTAAAATTCTATCTTTAACTTGAGATACTGTTGTTGTTTTAGATAAATAAAAAATACTGATTATAGTAGCTGTAACGAAAGAAAATTTAAAAACATGCATCAAAATTAAAATAAGAGCAACAATTTCTTTTTTAGGCTCTTTTTTTTCAAAATTTTGA
>JAADDV010000128.1 GCA_013153795.1 Aquificota bacterium
GAATAAAAAATGATAAACCGCCTGTTAAAACAGACAAAGCTTGATGATTTTTTATAGTCTCTTTTATCTCTGGTAAATCCAATTCATTTTTCAAAATAGCTTCTTTTATATCCTCTGTTTTTTCATTTTTCTTAAGTTTTGTTTCAAACAAAATACCAGAAGATATTAAAATATCCTTAAGCCTTTCAGGAGTAAGATTTTTTATATTTAAAAAAAAATCATTTTGTGTAGAGTATAAAGATTCTAAGTTTTTGTTTTTTATAAGAGTTGTTAGGATACTAATAAAAATCTCCTTATTTTTTGCCTTTACAAGAGAAGGGAGTGATTGAAAAATATTTTCTGAAATAATCTTTTCACCAAAGGGATTTTTTATTAATAGATTGGAGATTTCTTCTTTTAATAAATTTGGGTTTATTTGCACACTACCATCTTTATTTAAAACAGAAACTATCTGGAGTTTTATTTTTTTATCTACATCACTATCCATAACTTTTAGTAAAAGCTGGGTATTTTTTCTGAGAGGAATCTCCGTATGAACTGTTATATGAATACCTTTTGCTTTTATTACAATCCCGCCAAATGGAAAAATATCTATTACTTCTGCTTTTAGTATTTCACCAGGTTTTAGGATTATAGAATGTCCTACCGGTTTTGATATTTGCAAAAACTCATAAGGATAATTAAAAGGTTTAAAATAGAGCATTTTTAATCCTTGTAAAAAGCTAATGTTATAATTTTAGGAATATAAAAACCAAATTTTAACCTGTGGTGAAAGTATGGATATTAGAGAAAAAATACCACATCTTCCAGAAATCTATGTTGATAGTAATATAAATCTTCTTCTTAGAAGAGCAAAAGAAAACAGAACAGTTGACATAGAGGAATATGAAACAACAGGTGGATACTCTGCATTAAAAAAAGCATTAAATAGATTTAAGCCTGAAGATGTTATTGCTCTAGTAGAAGAAAGCACTCTTAGAGGTAGAGGTGGTGCAGGTTTCCCAACAGGAAGAAAATGGCGTTTTGCTATTGCTAATCCTCAGCCTAGATATCTGGTTTGTAATGCTGACGAGTCAGAACCGGGAACATTTAAAGACAGAATAATTATAGAAAGAGACCCTCATCTTCTTTTAGAAGGTATGATTATAGCTGGCTATGCAATAGGTGCAAAGGAAGGATATATCTATATAAGAGGGGAATATCCTGCTGGATACCAGATTTTGAAAAATGCTATTAGAGAAGCCAGAGAAGCTGGTTATTTAGGAGAAGATATTTTAGGAAGTGGATTTTCTTTTGATATAAAAGTTTATAGAGGGGCTGGTGCATATATATGTGGTGAAGAAACAGCTTTAATAGAAAGTATAGAAGGAAAAAGAGGACACCCAAGATTAAAGCCTCCATATCCGCCACAAGAAGGTCTTTATGGAAGACCAACAGTAGTGAACAACGTAGAGACACTATCTAATATACCTATTATTGTTACATACGAAGCTTATTTTATGAATATTGGTCCTGCAGGATTTTATGGTCCTAAGCTTTTTCCTATTAGTGGAAAGGTTGAAAGACCAGGAGTATATGAAGCTACAATGGATATAACTTTGAGAGAACTAATAGAAATGGCTGGTGGTATAAAAGATGGGAAAAAGTTCAAAGCTGTTTTTTCCGGTGCTTTAGGTATTTATTCTGAAGAAGATTTAGATATGCCGATGGATTATTCACCTAAAGGTTTTGGTGGCACAGGAACAACAATAGTTTTAGATGAAGATGACTGTATTATAGATAGTCTTATAGTAATAGCAAACTTTTTTTATCATGAAAGCTGCGGAAAATGCACTCCTTGTAGAGTTGGAACGTATGAGCAGCTAAATGTTTTAAGAAAGTTTCAAGATGGAACAGCATCAGAAAAAGATTTTAAATATTTAGAACACTTAGCCAAAAATATTCCTATTGGTTCAATCTGTGGTCTTGGATACTCAGCACCTCAAGCTATTGTAGATGCTATGAGAAAATTCCCAGAAGAATTTAAAGCTCATCTAGAAGGAAAATGTCCAGCAGGTGTATGTTTTTAAAAACTTCAAGGAGGTATATATGCTAGAAGAGAAAATGAAAGCTCCTGATTTTTGTCTACCAGGGCTTACTCCAGAAGGAGAAGAAAAAGAAATTTGTTTAAATGATTTACTCTCTCAAGGGAAATATATAATTCTTTATTTTTATCCAAAAGACAATACTCCCGGTTGCACCACAGAAGCTTGTGATTTTCGAGACAATCTTAATGTTTTGTCTGATAAAGCTATAGTGGTAGGAGTAAGTCCAGATAGCGTTCAAAGTCATAAGAAATTTAAAGAAAAATATAATCTAAATTTTTACCTTTTATCAGATAAGGATAAAAAAGTTCTTGAAAGTTATGATGCATATGGAGAAAAAAAAGCATATGGAAAAATAACAAAAGGTGTTATTCGCTCTACTTATATTATTTCTCCAGAAGGTATAATAGAAAAGAAATGGAGAAATGTTAAAGCTAAAGGCCATGTTGCAAAGGTTTTAGAAGAATTTAACAAACTTGTTAATAACAAATAATCTTTGTTAGCCCGCTTTCAAGCGGGCTAGTGTTTTTATATCTTCCAGCCTAAACTTCTAAGTTTTTCTTTTCCTTCAGAAGAAATAAAATCTGTATTCCAAGGATTTGAAAAATCAAATTTTATAGAGATTTCATTTAAAGCAGGAAAGGTATCTTTAAGTTTATTTATTATAGATTTTACTATATAGCTTTCCATAGGGCAGTCTTGAGTTGTAAGAGTTGCAACAATCGAAAGGTTATTATCCTCGTCAACTTTTATTTCTCTTATAAAACCTAGTGAAACAATATCTAAAGGTATTTCTGGGTCATTAATTTCTCTTAAAATGTTTAAGATATCAAATTCAGTTATTTTTTCCATAACTTGCCTATCCATAAAAGCTCCCTAACCTTTGTAAACTAATTTTCCATTATAAAAAGTATACTTTACTTTTCCTACAAGTTTTCTTCCTAACAAAGGAGTGTTTTTACTTTTAGAATATATAACATCTTCTGTAACTTCCCAGCTTTCAGTAGGATTAAAAACTGTAAATTCTGCTAATTCTCCTTCTTTGATTTGAGGAGGTTTTAGTCCAATTTTTTCTGCTGGTTTTGTTGAAAGAACTTCAACAGCTCTTTTCATATCAAAATAATCTTTTTTTACCAATTCAAGGACAATAGGGAGTGCAAATTGAAGTCCTATCATACCTGGAGGACAAAGGTGATGTTCTAATAATTTTTCTTGGTGAGC
Organism: Aquificota bacterium; assembly: GCA_013153795.1. GTDB lineage: Bacteria > Aquificota > Aquificia > Aquificales > Hydrogenothermaceae > JAADDV01. The sequence continues at coordinate 3,306 of JAADDV010000128.1, forward strand.
ATGAGGAGCATGGTCAGTTGCTACAAAATCTATAATACCTGAAGCTAATGCCCATCTTACAGCTTCTATATCTTCATGCTCTCTTAGAGGAGGAGATACTTTAGCAACACAAGAAAAATCTAACCACTCTTCATCGGCAAGATATAGATGATGAGGTGTAACTTCTGCAGTTACTTTAGCTCCCATTGCTTTTGCCCATGTAACAATTTCAACACCTACTTTTGTTGATAAATGGCATATATGAACAGGCATACCTGTATGAAGAGAAAGAATACAATCTCTAGCAATCATAGTATCTTCAGCTTCAGGAGGTAAAGGAGGAAGTCCTAAAGCTGCTGCTATTTCCCCTTCATGAGCAACACCATCTGAAGAAAGGGATAGGTCTTCACAATGGTCTGCAACAAATGAACCTATTGAGCCTGCAAATTCCATTGCTTTTCTCATTATATGAGAATCCATTACTGGAGCTCCATCATCTGTAAAATAAACAGCTCCAGCATCTTTTAATAATGACATTTCAGTAAGTTCTTTTCCTTTTCTGCCTTTTGTTATTGCTCCTGCTGGTAAAACCCTGCAAAGACCTACTTCTTCTCCTTTTTCTATCACATATCTTATTAAAGAAGCATCATCTAAAGCAGGTATAGTATTGGGCATACATACAACTGTTGTGTATCCTCCTGCCACAGCTGCAAGACTTCCTGTCCTTATATCTTCTTTGTATGTTTGTCCTGGGTCTCTTAAATGAGCATGAATATCTACAAAAGAAGGAGAGATAATACAATCTTTGATATCTTTAACTTCACAACCAGCAAAAGGGGAAATATCTTTTTCTATTTTTTTTATTTTTCCATTTTCTATAAGGATGTCTTTAAAATCTGAAACTCCACTTACAGGGTCAATAAGAAAACCACCTTTAAGAAGAATGTGGCTCAAGTTCTACCTCCTGAAGAATATGAAAATTTTGATGTATGAATTATCTTATTACTTTTCCTATCCTATTAAATCTAATACCAGGGTGTTTGGTGTCAATTGAAAAGTATATAACAAAAGCAATTCCTATTAAATAATCATCTGGGACAAAACCCCAAAACCTACTATCTCTACTATTATCTCTATTGTCTCCTAAAACAAAATAATAACCTTCAGGCACTTCTACAGGACCAAAGTCCTTTCCCTCTCCATCAAAAATTTCCATTATTGTATAGCTATAAACAGTCCCATCTTTTCGAGGAATATATTCCATATATTTAGTTGCCTGATAATTTTCTTCATGATAAAAGCCTATTTGCTTTCTTTCTAAAGGTTTTCCATTTAAATAAACAATATCATTTTTAACTTCTACAATATCCCCCGGTAAACCAATAATTCTTTTTATAAAATCTATCTTTGGATTTTCAGGATATTTAAATACTACGACATCTCCTCTTTTAGGTTTTGTTATTCTGTTTTTGTATCTAAAAAATGTTATTTCTGTAAAAGGAATTCCAATAGACCAATCTCCATAAACAAGTTTATTTACTAGAATGAAATCTCCAACTAAAAGAGTTGGCTTCATTGAACCAGAAGGAATATTAAATGCCTGTGCAAAAAATATACGAATAATAGAAACTGCAATTACTATAAAAAGAACAGTTTTAAAGAAATCTTTTATGGTTTTTTTGTCAAAAAATTCTTTTTCCTTTTTTTCTTCTTTGTTTTCCATTTAGCCTCTCTCTTATGGGTTATAGCTATAAGCTTTAGCTTCTTCGTTAGCTTTTAAAACTTTTTCTTTCATTTCTTTTTTATAGGCTTTAAGTTTTTCTCTAAGCTCAGGATATCCAACTGATAAAATCTGAGCAGCTAAAACTGCAGCATTTGTGGCTCCAGCTTTTCCTGTTGTAACAGTTGCTACTGGAACTCCCGGTGGCATTTGAACTGTTGATAAAAGAGAATCAAAACCTTTAAAAGAAGAGTTGTCAACTGGTATTCCAATTACTGGTATTGTTACTTTTCCTGCTATTGTCCCAGCTAAATGAGCGGCAAATCCAGCAGCAGCTATAATTACTCTATAGTTTTCATCAGCAGTTTTGCATACTTCTGCTACCTCATCTGGTGTTCTATGGGCTGAAAGAATATATACATCAAAAGGAATTTCAAACTTTTTTAATGTATCAAAACAGCTTTTCATTAATTCTAAATCGGACTTACTACCCATAAAGACAGCAACTTTCTTCATTAAAACCTCCTTTCTTTTAGTGAAATTTTATTTAGAAATATGTGAAAAATCCGTTAAAACAGGCTGAAATTATTATATCAACCAAATTTTAGTTTTTCTTAACTTATCTTTCGTATAAAAATTTTTTGCAATTTGAGAAAAATGTGTTAAGATAATTTACAGTTATAGGATAGTTGGCATAAGAAAAGGGTTTATTGGAAAAGGAATAAGGTAAGCTGAAAGGGTGTATGTAATCAATAATGATTACTATTAATGAGTTGCATTTTGAATAGAAAATATATTTCTGCGTGAATTGGCTTATAATAAGCATTTCCGAAAATATAATAGAAAATATAATTGCATTACTAGAGGTTCGATGCAAAAAACCCCTTTCAGCGAGGAGTCAGTTATAACTAACAAACCAGCGCTAATGCGCTTCGTTCCTTGCTAATTTG
>JAADDV010000159.1 GCA_013153795.1 Aquificota bacterium
AATGTGGCACTCACAAGGGCAAAAAGAAAACTTATAGTAATTGGTGATGCCTCAACCCTTTCATCTAACGATGTTTACGCCAGATTTATCCAGTTTGTAAAGGAAAAGGGTAAAATACTAAAAACGGAAAACCTGACAGATGATAAAAGTAGTATTAAAGCTTCTGTTTAAGCCGGGGGAGTACTGGGAAGAGTACTTATCACTGGAAAACTCAGGTTGGAAATACCTGATTAAATACGGCTTAACCCTTGCCTTAATAGGACCTGTCCTTTCTTTTTTTAGCCTGAAACTTCAGGAAGGGTATTCAGACATAGATGCTCTGGTTTATTCGGTTACCACATACTTTATGGACATAGCAACGGTTATCGTCTTTTCATTTATAACCTCCAGATTTTTAAAAGTGGATTTTAGCCTGCTTATGAAAATATACGTGGGGGTAAACTTTCCTATATGGCTTTCTGACATTGTGGATATTTACCAGCCTTTGAGATTTTTGAGTAATATAGGACTTCTCTACAGCTTTTATATACTGTGGAGTGGACTGGGCTTTATCAAACAGAAAGATAAATTCATCTGGACGGCTTTAATTCATCTTGTCCTTTACGTGTCCAATGCAACTATTTCCGAACTGATAGCTACCAGCCCTCTGGTAAAAAAAGTCTTGCAAAATTTCAATTAAAAATGAATTTTTATAAAATAATAAAAAATATACAGAATATGATTGCTTAATTTTTGCCATTTTATTAAAATACTTTTAGGGGGGGAGTAGTTGTGAGAATAAAACTGGTATTTAATTCAGGGGAACCGTTTATAAACCTTCCATTACATCATAACGTTACTATTCAGGGAATGCTCTATAAGAGTCTGCCGAAATTTTTATCAGACTTCCTCCATGAGATAGGTTTTTTTTACAACGGCAGGAGATTCAAGCTATTTACGTTCTCAAAAATCTTTTCAGAGCGTTTTATTTTAGATACTGAAAAGAAAAGGATAAAATACAAGACCCCTATAACCCTGTATATTTCTTCTGCTGTTGATGAGATTACAAAAAACTGGGGAGAATACATGCTGAAGAAAGACCAGATAAAACTCGGAAAAAATGAACTGTTTCTTGAAACCATAGAAGTTCAGGAAAGCCCTGAACTGAATGAAGAATTCAATGTAAGGACCCTCTCTCCAATAACCGTTTACAGAACATTTGAAAACGGCAAAAAGTTCTACAGGTACTATAAGCCACAGGAAGAAGAATTTGAAGAGCTTATCAGAGATAATCTGAGGAAAAAATACAACATCCTGACAGGAAAGAATTTAGGAACATTTCCAATCAGTATTGAACCAACAAAAAAAATCAGAAAAGTATTGATTAAATACAAAGATTTTCCCATAGAAGCCTATGAGGGAATATTCAAAATAAAAACCGACCCGGAGCTTTTTAAGGTCGTATACGACACCGGCCTTGGCTCCAAAAACTCCCAGGGCTTCGGAATGGTAGAGGTGGTATAGGTATGATAAAAACAAAAAGGATTGGATTAAATGCTTGAAGCAGTTAAGCAGATTGGAGAAATACTTTTAGAGAAAGAGAAGAAAGAGCCTTTAGAGATATTGATTGAAAATCCAGATAGTAATGGAACATACAAAATAGTTTGGGCGTTAGAGTTTGATAAAGACTTAAATTTTCAGGGTATAACAGAAGAAGAACTTAAAGCAGAAGATTATAAAATTTATCTTTACAAAAGAGGAACAGGGGCTAATTCGCCTGATTTTTCACCTACTTCAAGGATTACAGAGCCAGAGAAAACATTCGTTAAAAAAACCATTAGATGGTTTGAAAATCATAAAGAAATTCCAGAGTTTGAAAAAATTTTAGATGAGCTAACCAATCACAAAAAAGAGATAATAGAAAAACTGAACCGACTAAACCAGCAGTCCAGAGACAGTAAAATCATAACTGTAAAAATAGGCGGAAGGTATCTTTATGAAATAGAGATTTTTAGACAAACCCTTATTAGTGATTACTTCCAGAAAATAACAGAGGTAAAAAAAGAAAACGGAGTTTGCAGTATTTGTGGAGAGAAAAAAGATTTAGTTTTTGCCACATCTCAGCTTTATACATTTTTCACAACAGATAAAGAATGCTACATTGCAGGAGGATTCAGTAAAAAAGATGCATGGAAAAACTTTCCAGTATGTAAAGACTGCTTTTTAAAAGCAGATTTTGGAAGAAAATTTATAGAAAATAATCTAAAATTCAAGTTTTACTCAAGGGATTACTATCTCATTCCACATCTTATTTTAGACACAAAAGAAGCCTTAGAAGAGATAAACGAAATTCTTTCTTTTGATAGAAAAAACATAAAATCCCTCTCAAAAGAAGAAAAGAAAAAATATTTTGCAGATAAAGATGAGATTTTGGACATAGTTAAAGATTACAAAGACATTATTACTTTTTACTTTCTGTTTTTAAAAGGCGGTTCTACGGCAGATAAAGATAGGATTTTACTTCTGGTTGAAGATGTTCTACCTTCCAGAATTCATAAAGTTTTTGAAGTAAAAGAAAAAGTAGAAAATACTTTTAATATAGATAATTACACATTTGGAAAAATAAACCAGTTTTTAACAGAGTTTGACAAGCTTTTATTTGAAGTGATAGACAAAATTTTTAGAGAAGGAAAGTTAGACTACAAAGCTATATTAAAAATATTTATAAAAAAAATAAGACAGCATTTTACTAACTCTTCAAAAGATATCAGAGAAACTTTATCTTTAACGAAAGATGCAACTGCGAATATTTTCTTTTTTAAAGAGTTATCTCTAATAAACTTTGAGGATGGAACAATGGAAAAAAGCAGATTTGATGAAATTTTTGAAAAAGTCGGTGGGGCATTAAACACACCGGCAAAGAGGGGTATTTTTCTGCTTGGAGCGTTAACGCAGATGCTTTTAAACATACAGGGAGCGGAAAGAGAAAGCACGCCATTTTGGAAACAGCTTAAAGGCTTAAAAATGAACGAAGAAGACATAAAAGGATTGCTTCCAAAGGTAATAAACAAACTGCAAGAATATGGAAAACTTGATAAAGGGAAAAAAGAGCTTGCAAAAGAAATTTCTAAATATCTACTTCAGCAGGAAAAATTTGGGCTAACAACAGACGAAATAAATTTTTATTTTGTTGCAGGTATGAGTTTTGCAGATGAAATAAAAGACAAGATTTATCAAAATTAGGAGGAATAAAAATGTCCACACAAACAATAGCAAAAAGAAGAGAATATCTGTTTTTATACGATGTATCTTTTGCAAATCCTAACGGAGACCCGAATGATGAAAACAAACCGAGAATAGATGAAGAAACAGGAAAAAACATAGTTACAGACGTCAGATTGAAAAGGACAATCAGGGACTACCTGAAAGATTATGAAGGGCTGGAAATATTCGTTAGAGAAATTGAAGAAGATGATGGTTCTATTCAGGATGCAAAAGCAAGGGCAAGGGATTTTCTCAAAAACACAGAAAATCTGGAAGATAAGTCCTTAAAAGAACAAAAGCAGATATTGGCAGATAATATATTAAAACAATGTATAGATGTGAGATTATTCGGAGCTACAATACCAATAGATTTGACCATAAAAGATAAGGACAAAAAGAAAAATGTAACAAGCTCTATCACATATACAGGTCCTGTTCAATTTGAGATGGGGCAGTCCCTACACAGAGTTAAACTTGAGTATATAAAAGGGACAGGTGCTTTTGCATCAGAGAAAGGAAAAGAACAAAAAACATTCAGGGAAGAATGGGTTCTACCATACTCTTTAATCGCATTCCACGGAGTAGCAAACGAAAATGCTGCTAAGGATACAGGCTTAACAGATGAAGATTTAGAATATCTGAAAAAAGGTATATGGTATGGCACTAAGAATCTCATAACACGCTCAAAGGCAGGACAAATACCAAGGCTTTTAATAGAAATTGTTTATAGAGATGGCGTTCACTCCCATATAGGAGAACTTCACAGATTTATAAAACTTGAAACTGAAAAAGCAGACGAAGAAATAAGAAGCCCAGAGGATTATGTTTTAAACGTAGACAAACTCTTAGAAGCTATAGAAGAAGAAAAAGAAAAGATAGAAAAAGTTTTATTCAGAAAAGACAAAAATCTTAAACTAAATAAAGATTTAGTTATAGAAGGAATAGAATTTGTGGAAATGGAAATATGAAAATGGGAAATTTAGAAGCTCTATCTTATAAAAATGAAAAAATACAGCTTTTGATAAAGGAAATAGTTAATATTTTAAAAAAACATATAAACCAGCCATTCAAAGTTTATTTGTTTGGTTCATTTGCGAGAGGAGAAGCAAGTAAGTTTTCTGATATAGATTTAGCAATAGAAACTATAAAGCCACTTTCACGAACCCAATTTAGAAAAATAAAAGAAGAAATAAATAGTTTACGAACACTTAGAAAAATAGATTTGATATATCTAAATACAGCATCAAAAAAGCTAAAAGATGTTATCAAGAAAGAAGGAGTTTTAATATATGAGTTTAGAGGATAGAGTTGCAGAACTTGAAAAATGTTTAAAGAAATTTGAGGAGGTTTTAAATATAGAAAAAAACGATATAGTCCGAGATAGTGCTATAAAAAGATTTGAACTATGCTTTGAGCTAAGCTGGAAAACATTAAAAGACTTTTTAAACAAAGAAGGATTATTTTGTCGTTCACCGAGAAGCTGCGTTAAAGAAGCTTTTTCAATTGGGCTTATAGAAAATGAGGAGGTATGGCTTGATATTTTAGAAGATAGAAATCTAAGTATTCATACCTATAATGAAGAACTAGCAGAAGAGCTATATTTTAGGCTAAAGAACCATTTTGTAGCTATGAGTAATTTACTAAAAGAAATAAAAAAGAGGCTAAATGAATGAAAGTATTAGTCTTTGACATATGGGGGGATTTTGGGCATTTTAAAAAGTATTATACAACAGCAAGCCCACTGACATTTTCTGTTCCACCGCCAACGGCGATTTTTGGAATGCTTGGAGCTATCTTAGGCTTAGACAAAGAAGAGTATTTAAACCATATAAACGGCAGAACAACAAAAATAGGCATTCAGATACTAAAACCAATCAAAAAAACCAGAATGACTTTAAATTTAATAGACACAAAAAACTCAGGAAGCTTTCATCTGATAAAAAACAGAACACAGATAAAGACAGAATTTCTAAAAGAGCCAGCTTATAGGCTTTATGTAAATATGGAAAAACAGGAGCTGTTTAATAGGCTAACAAATTTAGTGCAAAATAAAGAAAGCTACTATACCCTTTCCCTTGGACTTGCAAATCTACTGGCAAACTATAGATATATAGGCTTATATGACGCTAAGCCTATTGAAGAAGCAACAGAGGTTCACTCTATAGTCTTGGCAGAAAACATAAAAGAGCTTGTAGTAGAAGAAGGAAAAAAATACTCAAAAGAAAAACTGCCACTGGATATGAACCCAGACAGAGAGGTTTTATCTTACAAAGATGTAGTTATGGAAGTACAGGGAAGAAGTTTAAGGGGAAAGTTTTTGGGGGTTTATAAAAGTGGAGGAAGGGAAAATTTTTCATTCCTTTAATAAATGCCTGCTTTCCCACCCCAATAAACCAATGCACATTCACATATCAAATGTGTGGAAAACTGCCCTTTCTTTTTTTGAGAAAGATGAGATAAATGATGAGATTTTAAAAAATCTTTTAACGATTATCGCATTTGCCCACGATTTTGGAAAGGCTACAGATTATTTTCAGCAGTATATAAAAGGCGATAAATCTTTAAAAAATAAACCAGAAACTAGACACGCCCATATTGGAGGATTATTAGGGTTTTATTTAACGGAAAAATATTTAGAAAGTAAAAATATAGATAACCCTTTCTTAAAAATACTTGCTTATATCCTTCCCAAAAGACACCATTCAGACC
>JAADDV010000002.1 GCA_013153795.1 Aquificota bacterium
TGTAAATATAACAAACATAACAACAAACCATGAAAAGATAAAAGAAAACTCTTTTATTTTTCCTTTTAAGGAATGGAAGAAACTATAATAAAAAGTTAGAGAGTAAGGCAAAAAGCCCCATAAAATAACAGGAATATAGAAGAAATAAGAAGATATTCCTTGTGTCTTTTTTGATAAAGCTCTTTTTATTGTTTCTTGAAGAGTAACATCGATAAATTCCTGTCCAAATTTAAGATACATGTATATATACCAGCTAAAGCCTATAAGAAAAACTACAGGTATTCCTATATGAAGTTTTAAAAAGAGAATTTTTTCCCAGAATTTTTTAAGACTGAAGTTTGACTCTATTAAAAGATATAAAAATACTATACCTCCAATAATGATTATGTATGGATATCCTTTTGTAAGAACTGTTAGACCAAGGGCTATGTAAGACAGAAAAATATACTTCCAGCTCTTTCTTTTGTAGCCAATAAGGAATAGATAAAGGGTTAAAGTAAAGAAAAAGGCCAGTGGTATTTCAGGGGAGGCGTATCTTGAGTTTATAACAAATTGAAATGAAAATGCTATAGCTGCAGCTGAAAAAAAGGCAACAGTTTTTCCAAAAAGCTCTCTGGCTATTAAAAATGTAAGGATATTTGTTCCAAGGGCTGCTAAAACAATAGGAAGTCTTGTAGCAAACTCATTTATCCCAAAAATAAGATAAGAAAAGGCAACCATCCAGTAGGTCATAGGTGGTTTGTTAAACCGAGGCTCATAGTTGTAGTAAATATCAAGGAAATTTTTATTTTCTAACATTTCTCTGGCAGATTCTGCATAAAAAGCCTCATTAGGTATCCAAATATCGTTTATCCAGATATTCCAGAAGTATATAAAGACAGTCAGAAAAACAAAAAGAAAAACAGCCCATCTGTTAGATAAAACTGGATGGTTTATCAATGGTAAACCTCGTTTTAATGGTTAGTTTAAGACTATTTTAGTATATTTTAGGACTTCAAAAGAGAAATCTTGTAAATTTATATTTTTGCAATTTAAAAAATATGTGTTAAGATAGTTTACAGCTATAGGATAGTTGGCATAAGAAAAAGGTTTATTGGAAAAGGAATAGGGTAAGCTGAAAGGGTGTATATAATCGATAATGATTACTATTAATGAGTTGCATTTTGAATAGAAAATATATTTCTGCGTGAATTGGCTTAAATCAAAGATTAGCGAGAATATAATAGAAAATATAATTGCTCCTATTCAGTCGCCAATTTGCTTTGCAAAAGTGCATTACTGGAGGTTCAATGCAAAAAACCCCTTTCAGCGAGGAGTCAGTTATAACTAACAAACCAGCGCTAATGCGCTTTATTCCTTGCTAATTTGCTTATTTTTTTGTTTAGTCAAATTGATGGGTTTTATCTGAACTAAGTGGGATAGAAAGTCTTTTTCATTATTAATCATTTACAGTGACTTGTTCAGTTTTATCTGAACTAAGTGGGATAGAAAGCTTTCAACTAGACACCACGACAAAAAGAATTTTTCGGAGTTTTATCTGAACTAAGTGGGATAGAAAGCGTTGAACTAGAATTTGCTGCGAGGTTAACTGTAAGGGCAGGGTTTTATCTGAACTAAGTGGGATAGAAAGGGAATTTTCAGGGGTCTTTTTTTTTATCTCATTATCTGTTTTATCTGAACTAAGTGGGATAGAAAGAGTGCATATTTTGAAGTTTCAGATTTGCAAATAAAAGTTTTATCTGAACTAAGTGGGATAAAAGAGATATTGAGCTTTCAGTTTTAAAATTTTGCAAGCAGGAAGTTTTATTTTGATTTATTAATAAATTGGCAAACTTTAGCTATTAAATTTAAATTTTAAAATCAAATTGTTTTAAATCCTCTTTTCTAAGAATTCTTATAATAGAAGTAGAGCCAGTAAGACCGCCTACAAAACCTACAAGAGTAATTAAAGTATCCTCAGGTTTAAAATCCTTTTTATAAGCATAAGTAATAAATTCTTTTAGCATAATATCTGTATTTTCATTACTTTCTACTACCATATAAGGTTCAACTCCCCAAACAATAGAAAGCCTTCTTAAAGTTTTTTCGTCATGAGTTATAGCTAAGATTTTACATTCTGGTCTATACTTTGAAACATTTCTTGCAGTTTTCCCTGATTTTGTAAAAGCAACAATAGCTTTAGCTTTAATATCTTTAGAAAGGTCTACAGCAGCTTTAGCTATAGCACCAGTAGAAGTTTTTTCTTTTATACCATAATCCTTGTAATAAGGATAAATTTTTTCTGTTTCTATAATAGTTTTTGCCATAACCTCAACAGCTTCAACAGGATACTTTCCAACAGTTGTTTCATCAGAAAGCATTGTAGCATCTGTTCCATCTAAAACTGCATTTGCAACATCTGATACCTCAGCTCTTGTTGGTCTTGGAGAAGAAACCATAGAAGTAAGCATCTGAGTAGCTGTTATAACAGGTTTTCCAGCTTTATTACACTTTTTTATTATCATTTTTTGTATTACAGGGACTTTCTCCATTTCAATTTCAACTCCCAAATCACCTCTAGCGACCATTATTCCATCAGCTTTTTCAATAATTTCATCTATATGCTCGATAGCTTCATGTTTTTCTATTTTTGCAAATAAAGGCTGGTCTCCTCCAGCTTTTTTAATAAGCTCTTTGGCTTCTTCTACATCTTCTGCAGTTTTAACGAAAGAAAGAGCAATAATATCAAAACCTTCTTTAACACCAAATTCTATATCTTTTTTATCTTTTTCAGTTATAGCAGGGATATTAAGCTTTACATTTGGAAAATTTACTCCTTTTCTTGATGAAATAAGTCCACCTACCAAAACTTTAGCTTTTATACCTTCATTTGTTTTTTCTACAACTTCTAATCTAATAGAGCCGTCAGCAATGTAAAGTTTATCTCCTTCTTTCAACTGGTCTAAAATTTCTGGATAATTTATAGAAATTCTTTTCTTATCTCCGATAATCTGCTTTTTAACAATTTCTAAAATATCCCCATAATGAACATAAAAAGGTTCTTTTATCTCTCCTGTTCTGATTTTAGGACCAGATAAATCTTGTAAAACGGCTACTACTTTATTTAATCTAGAAGATATTCTTCTTACTTTTTCTAAATTTTCTTTATGAATAGAATGGTCTCCATGGGAAAAATTAAATCTAAAAACATTTACTCCAGCTTTTATAAGCTTTTCTAAAATTTTTTCCGAAGAAGAAGAAGGACCAATTGTTGCAACTATTTTAGTTTTTCTCATATAAGCTCCTTGAAAAGTATAATCCTAATCATAGTATATGATACTATATTTAACCTAATATTAAATATTTAGAGAGGGATTTTTTAAATTTTAGCTAAGAGGTGGTTTTAATGCTAAAAAAAGATAATATAAAAAGAAGAAATACATATCAAAGGCAGGTTATTTTAGAAATTTTAAAATCTACTAATATTCACCCAACAGCAGATTGGATTTATGAAAAGGCAAGAAAGGAAATCCCAAATATTAGTCTTGGAACAGTTTATAGAAATTTAAAGATTTTAAAAGAAGAAGGACTTATATTAGAACTTACAGATGGAAAGCAAAGTAGATTTGATGGAAGAATAGATAATCACTTTCATTTTAAATGTGAAAAATGCGGTTCTATTTTTGATGTAGAGCCAGAAGATATTTTTATTAAATATAATCTGGAAGAAAAAGGCTTTACAATAAGGACTATAGATATTAATTTGACCGGGGTATGTAGTAAATGTAATGGAGAAAAAAGTTCATGAAAACAATTATTAGCCCTATAAATAATAGACCTGATAGACTTCCTCCCGGTCAACACTGGACAAATAAACTTCACGTTTTAGGGATTGCAGACCCACCAGATATAGACCTTTCAGAATACAGGCTTGAAATATTTGGAGAAGTAGAAGAGCCTATTATTTTGACATGGGAAGATATTCTTGATTTAGAAAAAGTAAGATTAATAGCAGATTTTCATTGTGTTACAAGATGGAGTGCTGCTGATGTAGAATGGGTAGGTTTTCATGTAGAAGAATTAAAAAAACTTGTTAACATAAAAGATACAGCAAAGGCAGTAATGATACATTCTCTTGATGGATATACAACTAATATTCCGTTAAAATATTTTTTTGATGAGGATGTAATTTTTGCTTATAGGTTATTTGACCAGCCTATTCCTGAAGACCATGGATATCCTTTAAGACTTGTTGTTCCTAAACTTTATTCATGGAAAAGTGCTAAACATGTTGCAAAAATTGAGTTTATGCCAGAAGATAGACCTGGATTTTGGGAACAAAGAGGTTATCATATGCTTGGTGACCCGTGGAAAGAACAAAGATATTCTATTTAAATTTTAAACAAAACCATGATTACTAAAAAAGAGATTTCCACAGACAAAATAGTAGAAAAAGCTGTTAAAGAGTTAAAAACTTTAATATCTATACCAAGTCATAGGGATTTTTTACCTATTTTAAAATATCTTGAAGAAAGACTTTCTTATATTTCTTTTAAAAGACAAGAAGTTCCCGGAAAAGGTTATAATCTTATATATAAAGGCTCAGATATTCTTATAAACACTCATGTTGATACTGTTCCTCCTATGGGAATGAAAGAACCCTTTGAACCAAAAGAAATAGATGGGAAAATCTATGGAAGAGGGGCTGCTGACACAAAAGGGCTTATAGCATCTCTTATTGTTACTTTAGATTTGTTTAAAGAAACATTTCCTGATAGAGAAATTCCCGTATCTCTAGCTTTTACTGTAGATGAGGAACAAAATACAGCTCTTGGGTCTGAATATCTTTTAAAAGAAATAGAAGGAATAAAATATGCTCTTGTTTTAGAGCCAACATATGGGAAACTTTGTAATAAACAGATGGGAACTTTTGAATTTTCCTTATCTATAACAGGAAATTCTTTTCATGCTTCTGAATTTGAAAAAGGAGAAAATACTATAAAAAAAGGTTTTGAAATTATTTCAAAAATAGAAAATAAACTAAAAAGACCTGTAAATATCTTACATTTTAAAGGTGGGTGGAATTTTTATGCTACTCCTAAAAATGCTCATATCCTTGGAGAAATAAAACTTTTTGAAAATGAAGAAATAACTGGAGTAGAGAAAAAAATACAAAATCTCCTTAAAGATTATCCAGAGGCAACTTATCAGTTAGAAGATGCTGAAAATTTTCTTGTTTTTAAGAAAGGAAAACTGTTTAAAACATTAGAAAAAGCTTATAAAGAAGCTTTACAAGAAAAACCTCAAGAAGGAATAATGCCTTCTTGGACAGATGCAGCTAATTTTGCTAAAAAAGGTATTGAGTGTGTAATATTTGGATTTGGGAAATTGTGCGATTGTCATACAGAAAGAGAGCATATAACAAAAGAAGAATTAGAAAAAAATGTAAAAATTTTCTATAAACTTCTTTCCATTCTCAGCCATTGATTATATTTTCTAACAGGTTTAAAACCATATTTCTTATAAAACTCTATTGCTCTTTTATTTTTTTCTCCTACCCATAGACCTGCTTTTTTTAAACCTAAAGATTTTAGATGGTTTAAAGCCCTGTCCATAAGTGTTTTTCCTAAACCTTTTCCCCAATAATCCTTTCTAATAGCTAATTCATGTATTTCTCCAACCTTCTCACCTGTATAACTACTAATCCAGTTTCCATCAACAACTAAAAAAGCTACAGGTTTGTTTTTATCGAAAACAATATCAAAAAGAGTTGAATGATTTTTTAACCAGTTTATATATTTTTTCGCACTTTTATAAGAACTTTCTCCATATTCTGGAAAATCTGAATATGCATCAAAAATAATATCTACAAGATTATCTCTATATTCATCTGAATAAGTTTTAAACTTTATGGTGTTTTCTTTTATACTCCCCATAGTAATGATAAATTATAGCTTTGCTGAAAAAAATCTATATTTCAAGCGTAAATATTTATTAGTTTACCTTTGTTTTCATAATAAATTTTTATCTTTTTGGAATTTTTCTTCTTCATTTTTCTTTTTTTTGAGAATAATAGAAGAAATTCTTTTTTTTGTTCCTCTGATATAGGCTTTATAGATACAACCTCCTCCAATTTTATTTCCATTTTTTCCTCGATTTTTAATATTTCTTTACTATTAAACTACGTATTCAGAATTTATATTTCAATATATTTTTATATATTTCACATTTTTCTGGGAAAATTACCGATATTGTATAATAGTTTTTCTGTATATAAAAAATGAGAAAGGGGTTCAATATTGAAAAACGATTTGAAATTAAAATTATTATTTGTTTTTGGTGTTTTAGTTGCATCTCTTTATATAATTTTTACAAAACCTGTCAAACTGGGTCTTGACCTTCAAGGTGGAATGAGTATCGTCCTTGAAGTTGATGTAGACCATGTTATAGAAACCCAATATAAACAGTTAGCGAAAGAAATTGAGAACAAACTTCAAGAAAATGGTATTGAAGTTTTGACAGTAGAGGTTGAAGATACAAAAGGTATTGTTATTTCTCTTTTAGACCCCTCCAAAATAGATAAAGCCTATAAGATTATAAAAGAAGAATACCCTCAACTTGTTATAAAAACAGAAGATGGTTCTTTAAAACTTTCTTTTCATCCTAAAGAGTTAGAAAGAATAAAAAAACTTACAATTCAACAAGCTGTAGAAACTTTAAGAAATCGTATAGACCAATTTGGAACATTAAATGCGAATATTGCAAGAATGGGAGAAAAACGAATTTTAGTTGAACTTCCGGGAGTAGTAGACCCAGAAAGGGCTAAAAATATTATTGGAAAAACTGCTCAACTTGAACTTCTTGAAGTTATAGATACAGCTTATTCAAAAGAAGAACTTTTAAAAAGATATCCAGAAGGTCTTCCTAAAGGAACAAAAATCTTAGAAGGAATTCCTAAAATAATAAATGGTAAAGAGGTTAAAGAATATTTTCTTGTTAAAGATACTCCTATTATTACAGGAGCAATGCTTAAAGATGCAAGAACAACTGTCGACCAAGCAGGAAATCCAGCAGTTAATTTTGAACTTACTGATGAAGGAGCAAAAATTTTTGGAGAAGCAACAACAAAGCTTATAGGAAAAAGATTAGCTATTGTTTTAGATAATAAAGTTATATCAGCTCCCGTTATTCGTTCAAGAATTTCAAAATCTGGTCAAATAACAGGAAACTTTACTCCTGAAGAAGCTGCTGACCTTGCTATTATTTTAAGAGCCGGTGCTTTACCAGCTCCTGTTAAAATCCTTGAAGAAAGAATGATAGGACCAACTTTAGGTAAAGATTCTATTCAAAAAACAGTAAGAGCAGGAATTGCAGCTCTTGTTTTAGTTGGTCTTTTTATGATATGGAGATACGCAATTTCAGGTTTTATTTCTGTGATAGCTCTTTTGTTTAATGGAATTCTTCTCTGGGCAGCGATGGCATTTTTAGATGTAACTCTTACTCTTCCAGGTATTGCTGGAATTATTCTTAATATCGGTATGGCAGTAGACGCAAACGTCATTATCTTTGAAAGAATAAAAGAAGAACTTAGAAAAGGAAAAACTTTAAGAGTTGCAGTAGAAGAAGGTTTTAAAAGAGCTTGGGATGCTATTCTTGATGCACAG
Source organism: Aquificota bacterium (assembly GCA_013153795.1). Lineage (GTDB taxonomy): Bacteria > Aquificota > Aquificia > Aquificales > Hydrogenothermaceae > JAADDV01. The sequence continues at coordinate 7,644 of JAADDV010000002.1, forward strand.
ATTACAACACTTATAGCAGCTTTTGTGCTATTTCAGTTTGGAACAGGTCCATTAAAAGGATTTGCAGCAACTTTATCTATAGGAACAATCACATCTATATTTACAGCAATATTTGTTACAAAACTTTTCCTTGATATTGTTTTAGGCGGTAAAAAATCATTAAAATATGCATTTTAGAGGTGAAGAATGAGACATTTTTTAAGTGAACCACCAAACATAGATTTTCTAAAGTTAAAAAAGATAGGATATATTTCCTCAACTATTTTAGTTCTTCTTAGTATACTTATAATCGCAATAAAAGGATTTAATCTTGGACTTGATTTTACTGGTGGAACAGCAATACAAGTTAAGTTTCAACAAAAAGTTTCAGTTCAAGAGATAAGAGAAGCTTTAAAACTTGTTAATCTTGAAGACTCTATGATACAGGAAATAGGGAAAACAGGAGATGAATATGAAATAAGAGTTTCATTAAAAAAAGGCTCTTCTTCTGAAATTGTTTCTAAAGTAAAAAAAGCCCTGACAGAAAAATTTGGAAATAAATATGAAATAAGAAGAATAGATTATATTGGTGCTGTCGTAGGAGAAGAACTCAGAAAAGCTAGTATTTACTCAATTATAGCTGTTCTTATAGCTATTTTAATATACGTTGGATATAGATTTGAGCCTATATTTGCAGTAGGTGCAGTTGTTCCTCTTTTTCATGATGCTATTCTTACAATGGGAGTTTTTTCATTACTTGGTTTAGAAGTAGACTTATCTGTTATAGCAGCTATTCTTACAGTCTTAGGTTATTCTTTAAACGATACAATAATCATTTTTGACAGAATAAGAGAAAATATTAAGATAAGAGGGAAGAAAAATCTTTTACAACTTGTAAATCAAAGTATAAATGAAAATCTTGCAAGAACTCTTATTACTTCAGGAACTACATTATTTTCTGTTTTGGCTCTTTATCTTTTTGGTGGAGAATCTCTTAAAAACTTTTCTTTTGCTCTTTTAGTAGGAATTATTTTTGGAACATACTCTTCTATTTATGTAGCTTCTCCTATTGTTGTTGACCTTGAAAATTATTTTAGGAAAAAATCCTCTTCAGAAAAAAAGACAGTTGAGGCTTAAATATGTTACTAGAAAATCTTTCTTATGTTGAAGTAGAAGGATATCTTTCAGAAAAAGATATAATCCTTATTCCTATAGGGTCTACAGAGCAGCACAGCCCATACGGATTGATAGGGACAGATTTTATAACAGCTGAAGCTATAGCAAGGGAAGTAGGAAAAAGAATGGATATTCTTGTTGCTCCTACTCTCCCTTATGGAATGTCTCAACATCATATGGCTTTTCCCGGAAGTGTAACACTTTCTCCAGAAACATTTATTTTGGTAATAAAAGATTTAATAAACTCTTTTTTATCCCATGGTTTTAATAGAATTGTTTTTATAAATGGTCATGGCGGAAATATAAATTCTGTAAATGTAGCTTTTGAGCAACTGAAATATGAAGGAAGAAGAGGAATTTTTAAACTAATATCATGGTTTTTATTGCCAGAAATTCAGGAAATAGAAAAAGCTCTTTTTGGAGATAAAAATGGACTTCACGCTACTCCTTCAGAAATTTCTATAACGAAATACTTAAGACCTAAAGAATTTTCTACAAAAGCTCATGTTGAAAAAAATATAGAAAAAATAGAAACCTATTGGCCTTTAAATAAAGATGAATTTAAAAAAGTTTATCCTGATGGAAGAATGAATTCTGCACCATGGCTTGCTAAAGAAAAATACGGCAAATTAATAATGGAGGAAGCAGTAAAAATTATAGAAGAAGAAATAAGACATATTTTAAAAATGAAAATTTTATAAATACATTAGTAAAACCTTTATTTTATGATTTTTTCATCTTTTTAGTTTATTGTTATTATTTTCGTAATTAGAAAACCCTATAAAAATTTGATAAAATAGCTACTTTGTTAATGCTTAGGTAAATAAAAAGGAGGTCTTATAGATGGCAGCACCTAAAAGAAAAAAATCTAAAGCTAAAACAGCTATGAGAAAAGCTCAGTGGTATAAAAAATTAAATATCCCTGGTATTTCTTTATGTCCAGAATGTGGTCAGCCTAAAGCACCTCATAGAGTATGTCCTCATTGTGGATATTACAAAGATAAAGAGGTAGTAGAGGTAGTTTAATTGTATATAGCACTTGATGCTATGGGGGGGGATAATGCCCCCACTAGTAATGTTGAAGGAGCCATAGCTTTTACTAAAGAAACGGGGATAGGGGTTTATCTTGTAGGAGATGAGAATGTATTAAAAGACCTTTTAGAAAAATTAGGTGGAAAAAATCTCCCTATAGAGATAGTGCATGCACCTGAAGTTATTGGAATGGATGAACCACCATCTATAGCTGTTAGAAAAAAAAGAAAATCATCAATGTATATAGCTGCTAAACTTGTAAGAGAAGGAAAAGCTCAAGCTTTTGTTTCTGCTGGAAATACTGGCGCAGCAATGGCTGTTTCTAAATTTGTTGTAGGAGCAGCTGAAGGAATAGAAAGACCAGGAATTGCTGTAGCTTTCCCAACAAAAAAAGGAAAACCTACAATACTAATAGATGTAGGGGCAAATGTCGATTGTAGACCTAAACATCTTGTTTATTTTGCTGTAATGGGTCATACCTATTTTAAAGAAATCCTTAAAATCTCAGATAATCCTAAAATCGGTATTCTTTCTATCGGAGAAGAGGAAGGAAAGGGAAATGAACTTGTAAAAGATACATACCCTCTTTTAAAAATGACAAATCTGAATTTTATAGGAAACGCAGAAGGAAGAGACATTTTTACAGGAGATTTTGATGTTATTGTTTGTGATGGATTTGTTGGGAATGTGGTTTTAAAAACTAGCGAGAGTCTTGGAACAATAATTCTAGAAATGATTAAAGAAGAAGTAAAGAAAAGTTTTATAACGAAAATAGGTGCTATGCTTATGCTTCCTGCTTTAAAAAGATTTAAGAAAAAAGCAGATTTTGCTGAGTATGGCGGAGCACCTCTTTTAGGGACAAAAGGCACATGTATAATAACTCATGGAAGAGCAGATGCAAGAGCTATAAAAAATGCCTTAAAAGTAGCCTCCCAGTTTGAAGAAACTCATTTTAATGATAAGTTAAAGGAAAATATTCAAACTCTTTTACCTGATGTTCTTCTTAATGGGAAAGTAGCATGAAAGCAGAGATTAAAGGTATTGGAATGTATGTTCCTCCTAGAGTTCTTACAAATTTTGATTTAGAAAAAATTCTTGATACCTCTGATGAATGGATAACAACAAGAACAGGAATAAAAGAAAGAAGAATTGCAGAAGAGTGGGAAAATGCAAGTGACTTGGCTCTTCCAGCTGCAAAAGAGGCTATAGAAAATGCTGAGCTTTCTTCTAAAGATATAGACTGTGTTATTGTCGCAACTTCAACTCCTGATATGACGTTTCCTTCAACTGCATGTTTCTTAGCTGATAAACTTGGTTGCTCAAAACCTATGGCTTTTGATATATCAGCAGCTTGTAGTGGTTTCATTTATGCTTTAACTATTGCAAACTCTTTTATTAAATCTGGGCAGTTTAAAAATATTCTTGTTGTTGGAGCAGAAGTTTTTTCAAAAATAATAGATTGGAATGACCGTTCTACGGCTGTTATATTTGGAGATGGAGCAGGGGCTGTTGTAGTATCTGCTTCAGAAGGAGAAAGTGATATTCTTTCTGCCAAAATGAAATCAGACGGTTCTCACTGGGGCTCTTTATACTGTCCTGTTGGTGAGAAACTTAAAATGAGAGGAAGAGAAACTTTTAAACTTGCTATAAAATCTATGGAAACGGCATCTAAAAAAGCATTAGAAGAAGCAGGTTTAACTTTAGATGATATAAAGCTTGTTATTCCTCATCAGGCAAATATAAGAATTATTAAAGCTTTAGCTGAAAGATTAGAACTTCCTGAAGAAAAGGTTTTTAGCAATATTCATAAATACGGAAATACAAGTGCTGCTTCTATTCCTATAGCAATGTATGAAGCTTGGAAGGAAGGGAGGTTTAAAAAGGGTGATTATTTACTTTTAACAGCATTTGGTGGTGGTCTTACCTGGGGCGCTATTGTTTTAAACTTTTAAAACAAAAAGAGCTACAAACGTAGCTCTAAACTGCTTTTCCAAAATCTTCAGGTTTTATTGATTCAAGCCATTCTTTTAATTCTTCTTCTTCCATATCTAGTTTTTCTTCTACATTAAAATCTTCTAATACTTTAGGAGAAACAAAAATAGGAGCTCCTGTTCTTAAAGCAATATTAATAGCATCACTAGGTCTTGAATCGATTTTTAAAACTTCTCCATCTTTTACAATAGAGATTTCTGCATAATATGTGTTGTCTTTTAGGTCGTGGATATGAATATACTCTACTCTGCCAGAAAGTTCAGAAATAAGATTTGTAATAAGGTCGTGAGTCATAGGTCTTGGTCTTTTTATACCTTCTAACTGCATAGCTATAGCATTTGCTTCAAAAACTCCTATCCAGATAGGAAGAACATCATTTGTATCTTTTCCTTTTAGAACAACTATAGGCATATTTGTTACAGGGTCTAATGTTATTCCCTGCACGCTCATTTCAATCATAACCTGCCTCCTCACTAAACAGTTTGTTTTATAGCTTCTCCTTCTAGAGAAAATCTATTAGCCTTTGTTATTTTTATATCTACTATCTTACCTAATAAGTTATGCTCTCCTGTAAAATGGACAAGTTTATTTGTTCTTGTTCTTCCTACAAATCTTCCATCTTTTTCTTCTTCTACAAGGACTTCTACTATTTTTCCTTCATATGCAAGGTTTTTCTTAAAGGCTATATCTTTTTGGATATTTATCAAATCACTTAGCCATTGTCCAGCTTGCTCATAATCTTTTGTAAGTTCCATTTGTGCAGCTGGTGTTCCTGGTCTTGGAGAATATTTAAAAGCAAAAATCTGGTCATATTCAACTTCTTTTATAACTTTTACTGTTTCAAGGTAGTCTTCATATGTTTCTCCCGGAAAACCTACGATGATGTCTGTAGAAAGGGCTATGTTTGGTATGTATTTTTTTAGAAGCTCAATTTTTTTCAGATACTCTTTTTGGGTATAGCCTCTATCCATAGCTTTCAGAATTCTATCTGAACCTGCCTGTATTGGAAGGTGTAAATACTCGCAAACTTGCGGTATATCTGCCATAGCTTTTATAGTATCTTCATCTAAATCTCTTGGGTGGCCTGTTGTAAATCTTATTCTTTCAACTCCTGGGACTTCTGCAACAGCGTATAAAAGCTCCCAAAACTTAACATCTCCAAAATCTTTTCCATAGGCTGTAACGTTTTGTCCTATCAGGTGAATCTCTTTTACTCCATCTTCAACAAGCCACTGGACTTCTCTTATGATATCTCCAATTCTTCTACTTCTTTCTCTTCCTCTTGTTGTTGGAACAATACAGTAAGTACATTTCTTATCACAACCTCTTATCACTGTTACATAAGCTGTATATTTGTTTTCTCTGACAGTTGGATATTTATCAAGTTCTGTTTCATTTTCGTCTATCTCTTCTATTATCTCAACAGCTTTATTTCCTTTCTGAGCTTCTTCTAAAAGCTGTGGTAAGTGGTGGATATTGGTTGTTCCAAAAACCATGTCGATAAATGGTGCTTTTTGCAGTATCTCATAACCTGCTCTTTGGGCAAGGCAACCACACACTCCTATAATTGCGTCTGGATTTTCCTTTTTGATTTTTTTATATTCTCCAAGAGCTGATAACACTTTCTGGTCTGGTTTTTCCCTTACTGAACATGTATTTACAAGAATAACATCAGCTTCTTTCCAATCTCTTGCTGGTTCATATCCTAAGCTTTTTAAAATCCCAGCCATTTTTTGACTGTCATTTACATTCATCTGACAGCCAAATGTTCTTATATAATATTTTTTCATCTTTTTTAGACCTCGTTTTATATATTCTTTAAACTCAATAATTTATCATATATATACTTATTAATTTTATTATCAATATCAGTTTTCCAGTTTTATAAATTGAAGCCTTAGAGCATTCATTACAACAAAAATAGAGCTTATAGACATAACTATACCAGCAAAAACAGGCTTTAAAAGTATCCCAAAAACTGGATATAAAGCCCCTGCTGCTATAGGAATTCCTATTATGTTGTATATGTAAGCCCAGAAAAGATTTTGTTTTATGATTTTAAGAGTTTTTTCTGAAAGGTTTATTCCTTTTAAAACAAGCCTTAGGTCTTTTTTCAGCAGGATTATATCTCCTGCTTCTTTTGCTATATCAGAAGCCTGCCAAACAGCTATTCCTATATCCGCTTTTCCTAAAGCAGGAGCATCGTTGATTCCATCTCCAACAAATAATACTTTTTTTCCTTCTTTTTGAAATGTTTCTACTATTTTGTATTTTTCTCCAGGTAAAACCTCTGCATAAATCTCATCAAATCCAGCTTCCTTTCCTATTTTTTGTGCTGTTTCTTTTATATCTCCTGTCAAGAGAACTGTTTTTATTCCTTTTTCTTTTAGTTTTTTTATAACCTCTTTTGCTTCTTTTTTTATTTTGTCCTCTATATAAAAGGCAGCAACAAGAGTTTTATCTACAGCTACAAAAACAGCTGTTTTGTCTGTTTTTAAAACGTTCATACCGTTTTCTTCTAGGAAAATCTTGTTCCCAATAAATACTGTTTTTCCTTCTACAATTCCCTTTATCCCTTTTCCCGGTATCTGGTGGATATTTTCTGCTTTTTTGTTCTCTTTGTCTTCCAAAATATCTAAGACTGCTTTTGAAAGAGGGTGATTGCTTGCTTTTAAAACAGGGATGGCAAAAGATATTTTTTCTTTATCAAAAATCTTTTTATCAACAACAGAAGGTTTTCCTTCAGTTATTGTTCCTGTTTTATCAAATATAGCAATATCAATATCTTTTATTCCTTCAACAATTTCAGGATTTTTTATTAGAATACCTTCTTTTGCTCCTCTTCCTACAGAAACAACAACAGCTATAGGGGTTGCAAGTCCCAAAGCACATGGACAGGCAATAATAAGAACAGAAACAGCAGATAAAAATCCATACTGGATATTATCAGCAAGAAGATACCACAGGTCAAAGACTATTATGGATATAATAAGAATAGATGGAACAAAAATAGATACAATCCTGTCTGCAAGTCTTCCTATTGGTGGTTTTTTACTCTGGGCTTCTAGAAGAAGTTTTATAATCTGGGAAAGGACAGTATCTTTTCCTGTTTTTGTTGCTTTTATTTTTAGAAAACCTGTTTTGTTTATTGTCCCTCCTATAACTGTGTCTCCTGCTTTTTTATAAACAGGTAAAGGCTCTCCTGTTATCATAGACTGGTCAACTTCTCCCTCTCCTTCTAAAACAATGCCATCTACAGGTATTTTTTCCCCAGCTTTTACAATAATGGTATCTCCTACCACAATATTTTCTGCTGGTATTTCTATCTCTTTCCCATCAATGATTATCCTTGCTTTCTCTGGTTTAAGGGATAAAAGTTTTTTCATAAAAGATGTAGCTTTATTTTTTGAACGGTGTTCCAAGTATCTTCCAAGAAGAATAAAGGTAATTATTGCCGCAGCTCCATCAAAATAGAGATGTCTCATCTCTTTAGGAAAAAAAGAAGGAAAAAATAAAACAAAAACTGAGTAAAAGTAAGCAGCAGATGTTCCAACTGCAATAAGAAGATTCATATCAGCAATACGATTTTTTAGCCCTCCAAAAGCTGAAGTATAAAACTCTTTCCCTATATAAAACTGAACAACAGTTGCAAGTAGAAAAATGAGAATATTTTTAGGATTTAACAGGGGATTTTCTTCAAAAAAGGGTTTTTCTAAAAATGAAAGAGGAAAAAAAGATAGAAGAAATATAAAACCTGTTAAAACAGCAGATATCAAAACGTGTTTTTTAAGTTCTTTTTCTCTTAAGAGCTTTTTTTTTCAATATTTTCTAAATCTAATGAAGCATCATATCCTAGCTGTTTTATTCTTTCTATTATTTCTTCTTTTGATATTTTTGATGGCTGGTACTCAAAAACTCCTTTAGATGTGGCAAAATTTACAGAAGCAGACACAATACCTTCCACATTTCTAAGGGTTCCTTCTATCCCTGCTGCACAACCGGCACAATGCATTCCTGATATATTAAGCTCTATTTTCTCTGTGCTACCAGTTATTTCTTCCTGGCTTTCTTTTTTATCCTTTTTACCAAAGAAAAACCAGCTTATTCCCCCTATCAGAAAGAAAGAAGCAGATAAAACCGCTATCTTTTCCATTTCCACTCCTGCTTTGAGATTTTGAGAATAAATAATCTATATCAAACTTATGTGAATTTTAGTTTTTAATTTCACGTTAAAATGTTTAAAGACCAAGATATTTTGCAATTTCGTTTAGGTCAGGCGGCATTTCTATAGGTTTATCACTGGCTTTTATAACTGTATCAGGGTCTTTAAGACCATTTCCTGTTAGTGTACATACAATTGTCTCTCCGCCTTTGAAAAGACCTTTTCTATAAGCTTTTATAACCCCTGCAATAGATGCAGCTGATGCTGGTTCACAGAAAACTCCTTCTGTTGAAGCAACAAGCCTGTAAGCCTCTAAAATCTCATCATCAGAAACTGCATCTATAAAACCATCGCTTTCCTTTGCTGCTTGAAGCGCTGGTTGCCAGCTGTAAGGGTTTCCAATTTTTATAGCTGTTGCTATTGTTTGAGGATTTTTGATAGGAAAGCCTTTTACTATTGGTGCTGCTCCTTCAGCTTGCCAACCTATCATCCTTGGAAGTTTTTTTGTTTTTCCTGCTTCTTTATACTCTTTGTATCCTTTCCAGTAGGCTGTTATATTTCCTGCATTTCCAACAGGAATAAAATGAAAATCTGGCGCATCTCCAAGGTGGTCAACTATTTCAAATGCAGCTGTCTTCTGTCCTTCAATTCTATAAGGATTAACAGAGTTTACAACTTCAACAGGAAACTTTTCTCCTATTTCTCTAACAATTGCAAGGGCATCATCAAAATTTCCCATAAGGGCTATAATTTTAGCTCCATAAACCATTGCTTGTGAGAGTTTTCCTAAAGCAACAGCTCCTTTAGGCAGTATAACATAAGCATCCATTCCTGCCCTTGCTGCATAAGCTGCTGCAGAGGCTGATGTATTTCCTGTAGATGCACAGATAACAGCTGTTTTTCCTGCTTCTTTGGCTTTTGATATAGCCATTGTCATACCACGGTCTTTAAAAGAACCTGTAGGATTAAGCCCTTCGTATTTGAGATATATTTTTAGCTCTTTATCAGGTGCTATTTTTTTTGCAAGATTAGGTGCATCTATTAAAGGTGTATTTCCTTCATATAAAGAAACAATAGGTGTTTTATCAGAAACAGGTAAATACTCTTTGTATGCTTTTATAATCCCTTCCCATTTACAATAACCCAAAATATATCAGCCTCCTGCCAAATTTGACAAAATATTATAACATTTTAGAGATAAACAAAATTCCTCACACCTTGATAAAATAATCTTTTAAGAAAACTACTTAGGGAGCTTATTCAATGAAAGATTTAATCTCAGTAAATCAGATTAATAGACAGATTTTTGAAGATATTTTTCATTTTTTTAAAGAATATAAAAATCGTTATAAAAATGGAGAAACCAAAATATCTGACCTTAGAGGATATTCTGTTTTACTGCCATTTTTTGAAGAATCAACAAGAACAAGAACTTCTTTTGAGCTTGCGGGGAAAATAATGGGTGCAGATACCATTAACATATCTGGTTCTTCTTCTTCTATAAAAAAAGGAGAAACTTTGTATGACACTATAAAAACTTTAGAAGCTATGCAGTCTGACTTTATTGTTATTAGACACTCTATGGCAGGAGCTGCCCATATTGTTGCAAAGGAAGTAAAATCCCATGTGATAAATGCTGGAGATGGTGCCCATGAGCATCCTTCTCAGGCTTTACTTGATGCTTTTACAATCTTAGAACACAAAGGAAAAATAGAAGGTTTGAAGATAGCTATTATCGGAGACATTCTCCACAGCAGAGTTGCCCGTTCAGATATGAAGCTTTTAAAGATGCTTGGAGCAGAAATAACAGTTTGCGGTCCCCAAACCATGCTTCCACGACATATGGAAGTTTTTGATGTTGATTATGTAACTACAAACATAGATGATGCATTAAAAGATAAAGATGTTGCTATTTTTCTAAGAATTCAGCTTGAAAGACAGAAAAAAGTGTTTTTTTCAACATTAAATGAATACTCAATTAAGTATGGACTTAATCAGAAAAGAATAGATTTATTAAAAGAAGATGCTGTTATTATGCATCCAGGACCAGTTAATAGAGGAGTTGAGATGCAAAGTGAACTTGTGTATGGAGAAAGAAGTTTAATTCTTGAACAGGTTGAAAATGGTCTTTTTACTAGAATGGCTATATATAGATTTTTAATTGAGCAGTGATTTTTTATTAAAAATTTTTAAAATTTTTGAAAAACTAAGGAAGTTTGAAAAATGTTATAATTTCATAGAGAAAATCCGTATAAGGAGCTGTTTATGAAAATAGAAAAATCAAAAAAGCTTTTTGAAGAAGCTCAGAAATATCTTGTAGGCGGAGTAAACTCTCCTGTTAGAGCATTTAAATCTGTAGGAATGGAACCTCTTTTTATAAAAAAAGGAAAAGGAAGTAGAGTTTGGGATGTAGATGATAATGAATATATAGATTATGTTCTTTCATGGGGTCCTTTAATCCTTGGACATGCAAATGACCAGATTATAAATGCTATAAAAGAAGTTGCAAACTATGGAACAAGTTTTGGAGCTCCTACAGAACTTGAAATAGAAATGGCTAAAGCTGTTATAGATGCTGTTCCTTCTATTGAGATGGTTAGATTTGTAAACTCTGGGACAGAAGCTACAATGTCTGCTATTAGACTTGCAAGGGGATATACTGGAAGGAAAAAAATCATAAAGTTTGATGGATGTTATCACGGTCATGGGGACAGCCTTCTTGTTTCAGCTGGTTCTGGAGTTGCTACTCTTGGTATTCCCGGAACGCCAGGTATTCCTGAAGAACTTGCTCAGCTTACAATTGTTCTTCCATATAACAATATAGAAGCTGTTGAAGAAGCCTTTAAAAAACATGGAGATGACATTGCCTGCGTTATTATAGAACCTGTTGCAGGAAATATGGGAGTTGTTGCTCCTTCCAAAGAGTATCATCAAAGACTAAGGAAAATTACAAGAGAGTATGGAGCTCTTCTTATATGGGATGAAGTTATGACAGGGTTTAGACTTGCCCTTGGTGGTGCTCAGGAGCTTTACGGAATAGAGCCAGACCTTACAACTCTTGGAAAAGTTATAGGCGGAGGTCTTCCTGTTGGTGCTTATGGAGGAAAAAGGGAAATAATGGAACATGTTGCCCCTGTAGGTCCTGTTTATCAAGCAGGAACTCTTTCAGGAAATCCTCTTGCTATGGCAGGTGGTTTAAGACAGCTTCAACTTCTAAAAGAAAAAAATCCATATCCTCAGCTTGATGAAAAAGGCAAAAAACTTGAAGAAGGATTTAAGTTTCTTATTGAAAAATATGGAATTAAAGCAACTGTAAACAGAGTAGGGTCGATGATTACTGTATTCTTTACGGATAAACAGGTTGTTGATTTTGAAACAGCTAAATCCTCTGACCTTGAAACATTTTCTAAGTTTTTTAGATTAATGCTTGAAAAGGGAATATATTTAGCTCCTTCTCAATTTGAGGCATCATTTCTTAGCACAGCTCACAGTGATAACGATATAGATGAAACCTTAAACAAAGCAGAGGAAGTATTTAAAGAGTTATAAAGATGAAAAAGTTTTTATCTTTTTTAGTCTTTTTAATAGGATTTTGGACATTTTCTTATGGAGAAGGTTCTTACATAAAAATCACAAATGAGATGATTTACCAGAAACTAATTGAGATAGAAAAGCGTCAGGTTATATTTGAGGAGAGATTTAAACAGATAGATAGAAGATTTGAACAAATAGACAAAAGATTTGAACAGATAGATAAAAGATTTGAGGATATAAACAAACGCTTTGAGCAGATAAATAAAAGAATCGATGATTTAAGAGAGGATATGAACAAACGTTTTGAGCAGATGTTTACATTTTTATGGATAATAACAGGTATTTTTACAACTCTTACTTTAGGTGTTATAGGATTTGCCTTCTGGGATAGAAGAACAATAATCAAAAAGGCTAAAGAAGAAGCAATAGAAGAGATAGAAAAAGAAGGTAGACTTAAAGACCTTATAGAAGCTTTAAGGGAGCTTGCTAAAAAAGACCCAGAACTAGCTAAAATATTAAAAAACTATAATCTTATGTAGGAGAGGAGAAATATGGAAGAAAAAAAAGAAAATCAACCGCAACAACCTCAGCAACCTGTAGGAAAATCCCCTGTTCAAGAAACAATAGACAAATGGATAGAAGGTTGGAATGAGCATAATCTTGATAAAATTATGGAAACATATGCAGATACAGCAGAGCTTTATGACCCAAAAATAAAAGAAGTTTATCCAGATACTTTTACGTTGGAAGGAAAAGAAAATATAAGAAATTATTATTCGGTAATTTTAAAGGTTTTCCCAGAATTAAAAATAAAACCTCTTGGTTTATGGATAAAAGGGAATGATGCTTTACTAGAGTATTACATATATACGAATCCTGAAGCAAAAATAGATGTAATATCAAAATTTTATCTAAACAAAGAATATAAAATTCAGGGACATTTTGTTTATTATGGACTTTCTTATAAAGAGGAAATTTAAGGAGATAAGAAGTGAAATGTCCCCATTGTGGTTCTCTTAGAGACAGAGTAGTTGATTCTAGACAGTCTAAAGAAGGGACTGTGATAAGAAGAAGAAGAGAATGTCTTGATTGTGGATATAGATTTACAACATATGAAAGATTTGAAGAAGAAAAAATTATAGTCAGAAAAAAAAATGGAACTACTGAGCCTTTTTATAAAGAAAAAATAATAAAAGGCATTAGACTTGCTTCTAAAAATAGACCTGTATCTGAAAAACAGATGGAGCAGATAGCAGATGAAATAGAAAAATATCTTCTTGAAGAAGGGAAACTTGTTGTTGAATCAACAGAAATAGGTGATTTGGTTCAAGAAAGGCTAAAAAAGATAGATGTTATTTCTTATGTTCGTTTTAAATCTGTTTACCGTGAATTTAATGATATAAAAGATTTTGAAGAAATTTTAAAAGAAATAGAGGATAAAAAAACAGATAAATCTTAATAATGAGGTTGGCAAAGATTGTATATAGATGAAAAAGCAAAAATATTAGAAAATAAACATATTTCTGGGAAAACATGGCTTTTACGTTTAGAAGCTCCTAAAATTGCTTCAACAGTTAAACCAGCTCAATTTGTAATGATTAAAGCTACCGAAGATTTTCAATATGACCCTTTACTTAGAAGAGCTTTTGCAGTTGCAGATGTAAAAGATAAGGAGTTGTTGATTTTTTATGATGTTTATGGAAAAGGAACAAAAAGTATAACAACGAAAAAAGCAGGAGAAGAAATCTATATATTAGGAGCTTTAGGAAAGAAACTTTTTCCTGAAAATTATGATTATTATCTGTTAGTAGGTGGAGGTATTGGATTTGCAGGTTTATCTTTATTTATGAAATATCTAAAAAATATAGGAAAACCTTTTAAAGCTATATATGGAGTAAGAAGAAAAGAACAACTTTCAATGTTAGACTGGATAAAAGAAAATGGTTTTGAAAATGATGTAATTATATATACAGAAGATGGTAGTTTTGGAGAAAAAGGTCTAGTTACAAAAGATTTAAAAAAATTTATTATAGGGAAAAAAAATATATCTTTAGCTGTTTGTGGGCCAAAAAAAATGATGAAGGCAGTTGTGGAAGAGGTAAAAGATTTAAAAATTCCTGTTTATCTTTCTTTAGAAAGTAAAATGGCATGTGGTTTTGGAATTTGTATAGGTTGTGTGATAAAAAATATAAAAGAAAATACTTATCAGAGAGTTTGTTATGAAGGGCCTGTTTTTAATGCTGAAGAAATTAATATAGAAGATTTTTAAATAAAAGGAGAGAAAGATGGCACAGATAGAAACGACAGCAGAAACACTTCCACAAACAGAAATATCTTCTAAAACAAAAGAAGAATCAAAAAAACGTTTAATTTTTGAATATTACACAAAAGAAGATTATATCCTAAACAGAAGAGTTACAATTCTTTATGGACTTACATTTATGTTTATTTTCTTCTCAGCAGTTATGTCTGAAATATTAAGTCTTGTTTTTAACGAAGGACTTTTAAGCCCTGTGCAAGTTATATTCCATACAGTTTCATTTATAGGATATTCAATAACATTTTATTACGTTTATAAAAAACAAGATTATATTGAAGAAAAAAATACAGAAATATTTAAAAAACAAGAAGTTATAGATAAAGAAGCTTTAAAGAGTTTTGAGGATTAAAACATATGAAAGATAAAATTCTTGTTCATATATGCTGCGGTGTTGATGCAGTTTGGGCACTTCAAAAAATAAAAGAAGAATTTCCAGATAGCGAAATAAAAGGATTTTTTTATGACCCAAATATACATCCAGAGGAAGAGTATGAACTTAGATGGATTGAAACAGAAAGAATATGTAACGCTTTAGGAATAGAATGTATAAAAGGAGAGTATGAACTAGGCAAATGGCTTGAAGCTACAAAAGGATATGAACATGTTCCAGAAAGAGGAGAAAGATGCACAATATGTCACGATTTAAGACTTAAAAAAACCGCTCAGCTGGCAAAAAAGCTGGGATACAACAAAATAACTACTGTTCTTATGATGAGCCCCAAGAAAGATTTTGATGTTCTAAAAGAAGTTGGAGAAAAAGCCGCCGAAAAATATGGCTTAGAGTTTGTTGCCATTGACTTTAGAAAACAAGGCGGCGTTGAAAAAATGAATAAACTTTCAAAAGAGTTTGAGATATACCATCAAAACTACTGCGGTTGTATATACGCTTTATTCCAGCAAAGGAAAGGTTTAGAGTATATCCCTGAACTTGTTTCCTTTGGAAAAGGAAGACTTCCAGGAAGCAGAGAAGAACTTCTTTTTATAAAAGACATTAGAACATTTGCTGAAAATGAAGGAATAAGCTGCACAGAGCAGGTATTTGAGTTTATAGGATGGAAACTCATCTCTTCAACAATGAAGATAAGAAAAGAACCAGTTCAACATTATGTTTTACCAATGTCTAAATCTATAAAAGGTATTTTAAGAGGAAAAGTAACAAAAATAGAAGAAAAAGAAGATAGGTTTGTTCTTTTCCTTAATAAATCAAATCTTCAAATATGGATTTTAAAAGAGCCTTTAAAAGAAATTCCTTTAGAAGAACCTAGATTTTTTAACCATCCAATCTTTATAGTAGGTATAGACCAAAAAGAAAAACTTTCTATAGGAACAAAAGTTGAATTTACCCTAAAAACAGAATTCGACCCAGACGCTAAATCTCAAAATCTTATTATTGGAAATATAAATGCCCCAGAAAAAATCTTTTTCCATAGTGATACTCTTTCAGATGGAAGTTTTGGTTACCAACCTGAAGAAATAAAAAGAAAAATAAAAGAAGAAAAAGAAAAAATACTGAAAGGAGACCTTTGCCTAATAATAACAGGAGCTGAGACATTAGGAAAACTAGGAAAGCTTTATTTTAAAGAAAATTCACAAAATACTTTATACTTATAAATTAAACGTTATTAAAAATTAAAACTCTT
>JAADDV010000130.1 GCA_013153795.1 Aquificota bacterium
AAAGAAAAATTAAAAGAAGCAAACAGGATAATACTAAAGACTTTAGAGCTATTTGAAGGGCAAAAATTCACCACATACGAAACAACCGTCCAGATAGACCCACCAGACCAAAAAGATATAGATGTTTATACAAAAGCAGTAAGCCAGTTAGTTGCAAGCCAGATAATAACACCAGAAGAAGGAAAGCATTTGATAAAAGAAGTGTTGCCACAGCTAATAGAAACAGAAGAAACAGAGGAACCACTGCCAAACAACTGGGAGGAATACGAAAATGCAACCTAAACAGACTAAACAAATAAAACAAATAATTGAAAGCTTTATAATAGATTATCTTCCAACTCCACCAATGCTTGGGAAAATAGTAAGAGTATATGAAGCAGGTGGTAAAGCTACATTTCTTAATTGTTTGTATTCCGCAGATGTAGAATTATTGTTATTAAATGAAGAAGGAAATTTTAAAGATAGCGAGCTTATCATACCAGATGTGCCAATCTTAAGCATAGGCATAGGAAACAACAAAGGGATATATTTTCTCCCAGCAATCGGCTCAATAGTAAAGGTATCATTTCTTTACGGAAATTTAAGCTATCCCGTAATAGATGGAGTTCTACCATACTTTTCAGATATACCACCACACAGCAAAGATGATTTAAATGTATATGTGCCTCAAGATGTGCTTATAACAGCAAATGGAAATATAACAATACAAGCTCAAGGAAATATGACACTAAAGGCAAAAAGAATAGACTTAAATCCATAAGGAGAAATGAGATGTCTAAACCGGTTGTGCGACTTGGAGATATGTGTAGTGGACACGGTTGCTATCCGTCAAGAGCTAACGACGAAGCAAGTAATAATGTTTTCGTGAATGGAAAAGGGGTTCATAGGTTTGGAGACCACTGGACAACACATTGCTGTCCACCACCCTGCCACGATGGTGTCGCTTCAACAGGTAGCTCTTCAGTTTTCGTAAATGGTAAGCCTGTTTGCCGTGAAGGAGATAAAGTCAGTTGTGGTTCAACGATGAAACAAGGAAGTCCAAATGTATTTGTAGGAGATTAAAATGGATATTTATCTAATAAACGGAAACTTCCAAATAGACGGAACAGGGGATTTAAGGATATTAGACGAAAGGCAAACACTTATACAGGATATATACAATAGAATTAGAACTGTAAAAGGTAGTCATTTTCACCATCCCGATTATGGGATAGATTTAATAGAGTTTTTAAATAGTAATCCCGATGAATTAACTCTTTTGGATATGGCAAACGAGTTGCAAGATGAAATTGAAAAAGACCCAAGGGTTTTAGAATGTGAAGTAGAAATAGAGCAAGAACTTGAAGGCATAAAATACATAGCCTATATAGTTCCAATAGATGATGCACCTTTTAGTTTAGAAATAGACAAGCAGGACATAAAAGTGATAGCGGAGGCACGGGAAATTGAGTAATCCAATAATAGAAAGTTTATTACCTGAACAAACAATAGAAGAAATTCTTGAGCAATCAATCTCTGAAGCAAAAGATAAATTACCAAAAATAACAAACTATAATATCGGAGGAGCATTAAGGACATTACTTGAGATAGATGCACTACTACATTATGAGCTTCGAGAATTTTTAAGAGAAGTAATTATCCCTAATATGTTTGTGATAACAGCAAGAGATAGATGGTTAGATTTACACGCCCAAACATTTGGAATAACAAGAAAGCCAGCTATAAAAACAAAAGGAAAGGTTGTTTTCAAAAGGGTGGCTGATGGGAATATAAAAATACCTCAAGGAACAATAATAAAAACAAAAACAGATATATTTGGAGAAAGTCTTGAATTCATAACAACAGAAGAGAAAGTTTTAACAGAAGATTTAGATGAAATAGAAGTATTAATAGAGGCAATAGAGGAAGGAAGCAGATACAATGTAGCCCCATATACAATAAACACTTTAACAACATATTTGCCAGTGGAAGTTTATAATCCAGAAAACTGGATAACTCAAGAGGGTGCAGATGAAGAAGATGATGAAAGTTTACGACAACGAATACTTTTAGTATGGTCAACCAAATCCCAGTTTACAGACGATTATTATCGTTATCATATCTTATCCATTGATTCTATAACCGACTGTTACATAGATAGTCAACACCCAAGGGGGCAAGGAACGGTAGATATATACCTAGTTTCAACAAACATCACGCCTACAGAGGAATTGCTTCAACAAGCCCAAGCTCTTATAGATGAAATAAAAACCCCAGCGTCAGATATACTTGTAAAACCAGCAATAACAAAACCAGTAGATATACACATAAAAGCCTACGCAAAACCAGATATAATAGCAGATGTTTTAAAGACGGAAATAGAAAATCGTATAAATGCTTTATTTGTTTATAACCCCAAATACATAGAAATAATAACTGACTATGAAAACAGAAGATTTAAAATAGGAAAACCTGTCTTAAAAGCAGTTCTAGTGAACACAATAATGGAAATATCAGAAATAGAAAATGTAGAAATTATATCTCCATCAGCGGATATACCAGTCCTACCAAAAGAAATACCAGTAATAAATACACTACAAGTGGAGGTATCTCAATGACACAAACAGAAAAAGATAAACTAAAGCAAATACTCCAGCTAACCTATCCAGAGGCGGACCCAACGCTTATAGACCAGATTATTTCAATAAATGCCGATTTAACTTTTGAAGAAGCACAAAAACAAAGTGAAATAATCCTTTTAAACAGACTAATACTTGAACTTGATGAAAAAATAAAGCTTGGAGAAATAGAAACACAAAACACAGAAAAACTAAAACTGTTAAAAGAACGCCTCCAGACCCTTCAGCAAGAAAGAAAACAAAAAGCAAGGATAATCAGTCTTGAGTAAAATACAAAAGCTACAAACAAAGCTAAAAGAAAAGTTTGAAAAGTTATTACAGGATTATGGACAGGAAATTTTACTAAACGGACAGCCGATAACAGCTATATACATAAAAGAAGAGGAAAACTTACCAATAGAGCAGTTTGGAATTGTTCCTACCAGTCAGACAACAATTTACCTACCAATAGATACTCCTATAACGGAAACAGACAAAATAGAGATAGAAGGAAAATTGTTTAAGGTGAGCAAAATATCTATTCACTATCGTGTTTTTAAAATAGTAATTCTTGAAGAGGTAGATATTGACTAAACTAACACGGGAAAAGATAATAAAACTTCAGCAAGAGGCACGGGAAGCACTATTAAAAGAAGGCAATAAATACAAAAAGGAAGTAGATAATCTCCTTAAACAACTAGAGAAAGATATTATCCATAGATTAGCAAAAGAACCTAAATCAAAATATCAGGAATGGCGATTAAGGGAAATATTAAAAGATATAGAAAACTACCATAGGCAGTTTGACCATTCACTTAGGAACTCTGTTAAAAAGATGATAAAAAATGTCCTCATTATAGCAATAGAAAAGGCTTTAACATTGCTAAATCTGTTTGGAATAGGTAAAGAATTAAAAAGGAAGTATAAAGAAAAAATTATTATCAAAGAAGACAGTATAAAAGTTGCAGACTTTTCTACAATTCCCGTTGAAGCGATAGAGTTTTTAGCGGCATACTCTATGCAGTTTACTGATAATCTATCACAAGACCTGATAAAACAGATAAAAATGCGGATACAGCTGGGAATAGCAGAAGGGAAAACATTAGGGGAGATAGCAAGTGAAATATCCGTGTTAGACCTGCCTACAATAAAACCATTCAAAAGTGTTCAAGACAGGGCATACACAATAGCTAGAACAGAAACGGCACGGGCTTACCATATGGGACAGTTGCTAAAGTATAAAGAGTGGGGAGTAGAAGAGATAATAATCATCTGTGGTAAAATCCCTTGTCCAATCTGCCAGAGCCACTGCGACACAGTCCACCCAATAGAATATGCCGATGAGGTTCTAAAACACCCCAACTGCACCTGCACATATGCCCCAATCAAACGCAAGGGCAAAGTCTTAAACACCGGGGGATATTACGAGGAAAAGAAAAATCTTTCTGAAAAGAAACAGTGGACACTAAACACAGCAAAAAGTTTTTATAAAGAAGTAGAAAACAGGTTTAAAAATGTAAAGACTAAAGAGGAAGCCGTAGAAGTATTTAAAGAGATGTTCCCTTCAGAAAGAGAATTTTATAAACATCTGAAAAAACATATTTTTGAAAATATTTACGATATAGAATTGGAAAATTGGGTAAAAGCTCGGGAAGAGGATGTAAAGAGTAAATACAAATATTCTAAAGAATATCTTGAAATTTTTATTAAAACAATAGTAAAACCTTCAAAAATTATCTATCAACTACCAAATAGAAAAGAAGCAAGTCCAAGAACGGTTATATATAGTAAGCTTAATACATTTGCTATTATTTTGGAAGGAAATAAAATTATAAGTGTATCTTATAATGAATTTGATACATTAGAAGAATGGATTAAAAATAGAAAAGAAAAAGACAAAGAAATTATAGAGGTTGGATTAGATGAAGAGTTTAGAACATTATATAAAAGCTTACAGGAACGATTTGAAAGATTTACTCTTTGATATTCAACAAAAAGAGCATCTAAAAAAAGAATGGGATTATGGAATAGAAATAAATATTGATAATATCTCTACTGATAGAAATATCATAGAACATCTAAAATATAAATTAACTCCTGAACAAGAAAGAGAAGTAGAAAAACTTGACAAGAAACTCCTTGAGATATACGAGAGTTTAAAAGGAACTCAGTATGAAGAACTGTTTATAAACTATTTAAAACCCTACCTTCCAGTTATAACTACCGTGTAAAATTAATTACTTGATTACTTTGTAAAAAAAGTAAAATCAATTTCCCTCTTTCTTGATTAAAATGCCCCTGTATAAAAACTACAGGGGAAAAAGTTGTTATTTCAACCAAGCTTAGAAGCTATAATCCAATATGCAACTAATCATATCAAGAGTTTTCCTATAACTCTTTATTACCAATACAAGCCAAAAACAGTAAAACCACCTCTTATCGTTTATAGGATAAACAAAGAAGAAAAACCAAAATTTCAAAGGTTCTATAAAATAACAGAAAACAAGGTTTATCACAAAGTAGCAGATGCAAAGCTAAACATTCATCTGTTCCTGATAGCACACCAAAACAGTATCTTTTCCTTATCCCAGAGTTTAGATAACCATATTTTTTCAATAAAGAACCCATATATAGACGATGAATATATCAAATTTACATACAGAACTTTCCAACCTTTTGAAAGTAAAGAGTTTGAAAAAGAAGGATACCTAACTATGGAAGCTATCCTAACAGCCCATTATCCAATTTTAAAAACAAAAGACCTAATACAGGTATCTGTAAAAAATGTAAAACAAAATTGAAATTTTTTTACATATGATTAGAGGAAAAACTGGAGAAAAAGGATGGCAAAGAAGGAGCAAACAGAAAAAACATACACACTAAAAGAGCTTGCAGAAAAACATCTAAAAACACCTTTCAAAAACCAGACCTATATGTTGGAAGGCATAAAAGCAATGTTTAACCTCAAAGACGACGCAAAGCTAACAGAAGAAGAATTCCTAAAGATGCTAAAAAATTTCAAAGGAAAGAAAACAGAGGGATAAAAAATGCCAAGAGATATACCATACGTGAAAATAATATTTGCTGACGGTGGAATAGGATATATCCCAGCAACAGCAGATGGAATACCACTCTTCGTGGGAGTATCAACGGAAGGAACAGCAGAAGATAATAAAGTAGTAGCTATAAGCCCAGACAACAAAGACATAGTTTTTGACCTCTTCGGAGATACACCATTTACCCAGAAGATAATGGACTTCTTCTCAATGGGTGGTGGCATATGCTATGCAGTAAAAACATCAAACGCAACAAATGAAGGAATACTGACAGCATTAGA
>JAADDV010000050.1 GCA_013153795.1 Aquificota bacterium
TTTACTGAAAAACTACTAAAATTTTTTATAAAAGAAATAAATCAATTTCAAAACTTAGCTTTGCCTATTTCTCAAAATTTAGATAAATTTTATACAGCTTTTTATATTTTATCTATTTTTAATAAATATTCTATTTCAGATGATGAAAAACTTTTTATTTTGTTAAAAAAAAGTTTTTATTATTTGACAATAATAGAAAATACAGAAAATTTTAAAATAAATTTTCTAGCGAAATTTATTCTTTTATCTGGAATTTATCCTCAATTAGATGAATGTGTAAAGTGCAAATCTAAAATTAATGTAAAAAATTTTAGTAGTTTTTCAGTAAAACATTCAGGGGTTATATGTAAAAATTGTAATAAAAGAAAAAAAAGTTTTCTTACATATAAAGATATTTTAACTTTAAAAGCTTTAAAAAAAGCCCCTTTTTCTAAAATTGATTCCCTTTATATAGAAAATAAAAATTTTCTTCATTTTTTTGAAAAATATATTTCTTCTAAAATGGAAAGTTAATAAATATTAACTTACCTGTTTGTAGTTGATATAATATCCATCAAAAAGGAGGTAAAACTTTTGCTCAGATACAGAAAATTCAAAATATCTAGAAATATATCATACATATTTTTTATAGCTCTTTTAATCTTCATACCTACCTTTAAAATAGTAAAGATGGATATAGCTCATAATCAATCTTGGTTATTTGGGCAAGAGATAAATCTTTCAGGGGCTTTTAAACCTATTGTTGTAATAGTTGGAATTATATCTGTATTTATTATTCTTGCGAATCTTATACTTGGAAGAGTGTTTTGTGGATGGATATGCCCAGGAGGATTTTTGGCTCAATTACAAGAATATTTTAAAAAGCTAACAAAAGAGAAAAAATTTCTTTACTATATTTTGACTTTTATTTCTTCCATTTTATTTTCTTTAGTATTTTTTAACTGGATAACAGATATAAGAGTATTTTTTTATCCTACCAATCCAGCTTTTTTGCCACTTTTATTAGCTTTTATTGTGATAACTGCCTTTTTTTACTTTGAGGCTTTTTTAGGAGAAAAGTGGTGTAGAGTATATTGCCCAACTGGAATTTATCACAAGATAACTCCTTTTAATCATATTGTTAAACCTTTCCTTATAAAAAAAGAAAGCTGTGAAGATTGTAAAGCTTGTATAAAAGCTTGTCCAATGGGGTTAGACCCTAGAAAAATGGCTTCTATTAATAATTTTGATAGAGGAATTCAGGCATGTATTGTATGTGGAGAATGTGTTGATGCCTGTGCTTCTGTAAATATACCTAAAGGCAAAGAAGGAATAATAAAGTTTGTTAAAGATATAAAAAAATTTAATTAAATGGTGCGGGCGGAGGGAGTCGAACCCTCACGGCCTTGCGGCCACAGGATCCTAAGTCCTGCGCGTCTGCCAATTCCGCCACGCCCGCAAAAAGGATATAAATTATATCAAATTTTGATAAAAACAAAAATCAATTAATTAAATTATTTCTTAATAGTTTTTCTTCAACTGGCATGTTCATTGCTCCTTATTATACAAAATATTTAAACAGGGGGAGAGTGAATATCATGGCTGCTATTTTTAAAAAAAACGGAAAACATTACATTAGATTTATTGATAGTGAAGGCTTTGAAAGAATTTTAGAACTTTCTAAAGGAAAGGAAATTCTAACAAAAGAGTTTGAAAAAAGAAAAAAAGAAATTCTTTATAAGTGTAATAATGCTTTACAAAAAGAGCATGTCTTAAATGGAAAAGTGTCAGTATTTTTTACAACTCATAATACTATGAAAGGAATCTGGTTAAGTATTTAAAAATTTTAATCTAATAAGATTTAAAGCATATTGAGATACGTATAATCTAACGCTATTTCTATCGTTTTGATATATAACTTTGTGAGTTTCTATATAATTTTTGTGTCCAAAACCTATATAATGAAGCCCTAAAGGCTTTTCTTCTGTATATCCTGTAGGACCTGCTATTCCTGTATCACTAAGGGCTATATCTGTTTTAAATTTTTCTAAAGCTCCTTTAACCATCTCTTTTGCAACTTGAGGACTTACAGCTCCATATTTTTCTATGTTTTCCTTTTTAACATTTAAAAGATAAATTTTTGCTTCATTTGAATATGAAACAATACTTCCCATAAAATATTTAGATGAGCCAGGAACATTTACTATTCTTGATGCGATAAGACCTCCTGTTGAAGATTCAGCTGTAGAAATAGTTAAATTTTTGTTCGTTAAAATACTTCCAACAACTTCTTCCATTTCTATTTCTTCTTCGGCATATATAATATTTCCTAATCTTTCCTTAGCTACTTTTACTTTGTTTTCTAAAAAGAAAGGCTCTTTATCGATTATAAAAATATCTACTCCTTTTGGAGAAGCATTGATAACTTTTCCATCTATATCTTTTAAAAGCTCATCTATTTCTATTTCATTTTTTCCAAAAGTTCTAAAAAGATGAACTCTTTTTTTCTCTTCTTTTAAACCTAATAACCTAAAAGCTTCTTCTAACATAGGTTTCATTTCTTCCGGGACTCCAGGAAGAGCAACAACTGCTTTTTTTACATCATCTAAAATTTTAATAAATCCTAGTGCTCTTCCTTTAGGGTTTTCAATTTTTTTTGAACCATAGGGGATTTTTGCCATCTTTTTTATACTGTCATTTAAATCTCTACCAGTTTTTTTTAAATACTCTTTTAATTTTTTTAACCAGTCTTCATCATAAATTAAAGGAACACCTAAAGCTTCTTCTACAGCTTCTCTTGTAAGGTCATCAGAAGTTCCTCCAAGACCTCCAGAGATAAAAACAATATCTGCTTTATCTAGTCCAATTTTAAGAAAAAAAGAAATTTGATATATATCATCATTGGTAATACCAATACCGACTATATCTAATCCTTTTGAAAAAGCCCTTCTTGCTATATATAAACTGTTTTTTTCTGGTTTTAAGCCTAGGGTAAATTCTGTCCCTGTTATAAGAATAAAACATTTCATAAAAAGCTCCTTTGTTTAAAAACTTTCTTTTTTCTCTGAAAAATATTTTTCTAAAATAGTTTCTATAGCAGACCTTTTTAAAATACCTAATACAGTGTTGTTATATATAACAGGAATTTCATCAAGATTATACCTATCCATAAGTTTAAAAGCTTTATAAAGATTATCATAAGGACTTACATAAACTTCTAAAGGTTTGGTTATACTCATTATTGATGTTTCATTCCATAAATGCTGTGGAATTTGTGAAGCATCTTTTACAGAAACTATATAAATTTTTCCATCATTTCCTATTACTGGATATGTGCTTACTCTATAAAACGGATAATATACAGTCATCAAAGTCATGACTGTATCTGAATACAATAAAGGTTTTAAAGTTTGCATAAAGTTTTCTACTTTATATTGAGATAATAATAAAGAAAGCTTTGTTTGTTCATAACTAACTTCTGCAGCATTTTTCAGAAACCAACCTAAAAAGAAATACCAAACAGCATTAAGAAAATTTCCTTTTACTAAAGATAAAACTCCTAAAAGCATAAGAAAATAAGCAAATGCTTTTCCTGTAAAAGCACTTACTTTTGTAGCTGTTAAAAGGTCTTTTTTAGCCCATATAATAGCTCTTAATATTCTCCCTCCATCTAAAGGAAGAGCCGGGATTAAATTGAAAAAAGCCAAAGCAAAATTTACATACATAAGATAATTTATAAGACCATTAAATATATCATTTTCAGGATAAAAATAGGCTATTAAAAAAAATAAACTTCCTAAGAGGAAACTACATATAGGACCAGCAATAGCAATAAGAAATTCTACTTTTGGAGATGGAGCTTCTTCTTCTATCATAGCAACTCCACCAAATATAAAAAGATAGATATTTTTAACAGGAAGTCCATAATGGCGAGCTACTAAAGAATGAGCTAATTCATGAAGTAAAACAGAAGTAAATAATAAAAGTGCAGATAAAGCCCCAAAAAGCCAGTATACACCTGTAGAATAACCTGGATAATAATAAGGATAAAAATATTCAGCTAATGTATAAGAAACAAGAAAAAAAACAACAAACCAGCTAAAATCTAAATTAACTTGAATACCAAATATTCTAAAAACAGGGATAGGTTTTGCTAAATCCATCTGACACCGCCCTTTTTCTTTTATTTTCTACATCTTTTAAAAAAGATGCAACTGTAATATAAAAAGTTATAATATCTTAGTTTAAGACAAAAAAAGGAGGATTTTAAATGAAAAAAAGCTGTAGAATTGCAATTCTTCCAGGAGATGGTATAGGTCCTGAGATAATGGAAGCTGCCCTTGAAGTTTTAAAAGCTATTGAAAAAAAGTATGATGTTTCTTTTGAGTTTAAAGAAGGTCTCATAGGAGGGGCTGCTATAGATGCTACTGGAGAACCACTTCCTGAAGAAACATTAAAAATAGCAAAGGAAAGTGATGCTGTTTTACTTGCAGCTGTTGGAGGAGAGAAATGGGATAATCTTCCAACAGACAAAAGACCAGAAAAAGGACTTTTAAAAATAAGAAAAGAGCTTGAACTTTTTGCTAATCTTAGACCAGGAAAAGCGTACTCTGCACTTTTAGACTCTTCACCTTTAAAAGAAAATCTTATTAAAGGAGTTGACCTCCTTGTTATAAGAGAGCTAACAGGAGGTATATACTTTGGAGAACCAAGAGGAATAGAAGAAAGAAACGGAGAAAAAGTAGGATACAACACAATGATTTATTATGAACACGAAATAAAGAGAATAGCAAAACTTGCCTTTGAACTTGCTAGAAACAGAAGAAAAAAAGTAACAAGTGTAGATAAGGCAAATGTTTTAGAAGTTTCTGCTGTGTGGAGAGAGGTAGTTACAGAAACCCATGCAGATTATCAGGATGTAGAACTTGAGCATATGTATGTTGATAACTGTGCTATGCAGCTTGTAAGAAGACCTAAAGATTTTGACGTGATTGTTACAGGGAACCTCTTTGGGGATATTCTTTCAGATGAGGCAGGAGCTTTAACAGGCTCACTAGGAATGCTTCCTTCTGCTTCTATTGGAGAAAGATATGCCCTTTACGAACCTGTTCACGGCTCAGCACCTGATATAGCAGGTCAAGGAATAGCAAATCCAATAGCTATGATTTTATCTGCAGCAATGATGCTCGATATAACGTGCAAACTTCCTGAAGCTGCACGAGATATAGAAAATGCAGTAGAAAAAGTTTTAGAAGAAGGATATAGAACAGGGGATATCTGGTCTCCAGGAACAAAGAAAGTAAATACAAAAGAAATGACACAGGCTATTATAGAGCATTTATAAAAAGCTTCCCTCTAAAGGGGGGCTTTTTATAAGATAACTTGAATTTTCACATAAAAATCACATAATTAAAAACATAAGGTATTATAATAGTTAGAACTTAAAATAAGATAATAAAAACTATTATTTATAAGGGGAGAGTGAGATGAAAAAAGAAAATAATCCTTTTTATTGGGGCTTCCTATCTTTAAATTCTTATTCTCTGTGTTTTTAATCCATAAAGAAATAAAAGCCTAAGGATTTTAAATGAAAACAAAAAATAAATTTATATTTATTTTTCCTGTTCTGGCGCTTATTTCCATCATCGGTTTATTTTATTTTAATCTGTGGACAAAAGAGTTTTTTAGAAATTCAGAAGAAATTTTAAGTAAATTTAAGGATTTGCAGGTTTTAGAGTATTCAGTAGATACAGAGATTATAAAAAGTAATTTTTATCTTTATTATGATTATGACGTTATTTATGACAAGATAGAAAAGCTAAAAGAAACTGTAGCTTATCTTGATAGTTTTCAGCATTTAAAAAGCTCTACTTATCATAAAACTTCTTATAAGTATTTTTTAAAATATAAAGACTATTTAGATATTAAAGAAGAAAATTTAATAA